>JBDTQB010000028.1:0-25301 GCA_039932395.1 Vicinamibacteria bacterium
AAGCAATCGCCTTGCTGTCGAAGGACCAGATGACGCGCACGACCCCCTCGGTGCCGGGGAGCGCGCGGGGCTCGAGCGTGTCGAGGGGGCGGATCCAAATCTGTCTCTTGCCGCCGAGGTCCGCGGCATCGAACGCGATGGTGCGGCCGTCGGGCGAGATCAACGCCGGCCCGACGTTCACGATGCCTGCGGGATTGGGAATCGCGAAGCGGACGACCGGCGCAGCCTCAGGCGCACGTCGCGCCCACGCGATCGCGAAACTGATCGCCGCGAGCGTCGCCACGGCGAGGGCGACCCACGTCGCGGTTTCGCGTGTGTGCCGTCGGCTTGCCACCGCAACTGGAACACCCGCGCGCGATCCCCCTTCCGAAACCCACTGCAATTCCGCTGCGACGTCGCGTGCGCTCTGCCAACGATCGTCAGGATCCTTCTCAAGACATTTGCGCACGATGTGATCGAGCGCCGGCGGGCTCATCCCCTGAACGGTGGAGATCGCAGGTGGCTGCGAGGAAACGATCGCGGCGATGAGACTTGTGCGGTTCTTGCCGGAGAACGCTTTCCTACCGGTTGCCATCTCATAGAGCAGCACGCCGAGCGCGAAGATGTCGGTGCGCGGATCCGCCGAGGCTCCTTCGAGCTGCTCTGGCGCCATGTACTGAAACGTGCCGAGGATCGTGCCCTGCTGGGTGAGCGCCTCGTCCGTGGCCCGGGCATCGCCGCCCTGAACGACGGTTTCGATCTTCGACATGCCTTCGATGGCGCCGCGCTCGGAGACTTTCGCGAGGCCGAAGTCGAGGAGTTTCGCGCCGGACTTCGTGAGCATCACGTTGCCGGGCTTGAGGTCGCGATGCACGATGCCGCGGCGATGAGCGGCGTCGAGGGCACTCGCGATCTGTGAGCCGTACTTGAGAACATCTTCAAGCGACATCGCCCCTTTGCCGAGCCGCGCCGCGAGCGACTCGCCCTCGATCATCTCCAGCACGAGGTAGTGCATCGTCTCGCCCGCGACCGTTTCCTGACCGACGTCGTGAAGCGTGCAGATGTGGGGATGGTTCAGCGCGGAGACGCTCTTCGCTTCGCGCTCGAAACGCGCGCGAAAATCTGCGTCGCGCGCGAGGTTCGATGGAAGGACTTTGATGGCGACATCGCGATCGAGGCGCGAGTCCTTCGCACGGTAGACCTCGCCCATGCCCCCTTTCCCGACTGGACCAACGATCTCGTAAGGACCAAGCCGCGTGGAGGCGGCGAGGCGGGCAGACGATTCTTCAGCGTTCAAGGGACCTCGGAGTCAGGGCACGGGGCGTTTTGTTCAAGAAGCGCGCAGTATAGCGACGGGCTCTCAAAAAATTGGATACGCCCCGCGTGCTCCTCTTCGCGAGCGGTCTAGCGGTCCGCCTTCCCCTGATCCGTAACGACCTTGACTTCAATGGGTTTCACCGAATCGAGGTGAACGTCCCGTTGCGGAAACGCGATGACGATGTGGTGGGCGGCGAACAATTCGTCGATGCGGTAACGCAGATCGCTCTCGATCCGGCGGCGATCCAGGATCGACCTGGCGTGGATCCAGAAGAGAGTCTGGAAGTTCAGAGAGTTGTCCCCGAAGTCGGAAAAGAGGACGGCGGGGCTTGGTTCTTTCAGAATATGCGAGTGCTCGACCAGAGCCTGAGTCAGCAATCGCTCAACCTCCCGGGTCGGAGAACCGTAGGCGACGCCTATGGCGACGCTGGTCCGCAGCACGTCATCCGACAGCGTGAAGTTGATAAGGCTGTGCTCGACGAGGTATGAGTTCGGCACGATCATGTGGGTATTGTCAGGAGCCCGGATGCGAGTGCTTCGGCCCCCGATGTGTTCCACAATGCCATGCGTCCCTTCCACCGAAACCAGATCGCCCGCGCGGATTGGCCGTTCAAAGAGAAGGATCAGGCCGCTGATGAAATTGTTCATCACGTTCTGGCTTCCAAATCCGAGGCCGATGGCGACAGCACCTCCGGCCAGCGTGAACACAGTGAGGGGGAACTTCACAAGATTCAGCGAAGCGAGACAGAAAGCAATGAAAAGACCATAGAAAGCCAGGGTTTCTATGGCATTCGCGGCGCCCGGCTCCAGTGAGACCCGATCCGCGAGCAGCCGCTTGAGCATGCGGCTCATGGTCCGCGCCACCACGTAGCCGAGTCCGATGAGGACGATCGCGAGGACGATGGCACCCACCGTGACGGGCTCTCCCCCCGCCGAAAAAAGCGTCGCGCTCCAAATGTCCTGGAAGGTCAGGAGTTTGTTCACGTCTCATGGTACAGCCCGATGCTGCGCTCGAGGCACTTTCTCGGATCCTATACTCGGGGTCTCGCCTCGACCTGTGATGGTCGTGGCGTCATTTCCCGAAGAGGAGACCGCCTTGCTTCGCAGTTCGTCGATTCTGGTTTCGTTCCTTCTGACGGCCGGCGCGGTCGGCGCCGCCGATCGAAAAATCCCCTTCTGGCCCGATGAGGTGCCGCGCGCCATCCACGCGGCGGTTGATGGCCAGGCGGCGCTTGAGACCGTGCGCGACCTTGGACGGTTTCATCGAGTGCACGGGTCGCCCGGATTCGCGGCAGCAGCCGAGTACATTCGCGGCAAGGCTCTGGCCGCGGGTTTGAGTGATGCGACGGTCGAGCATTTCCCGGCCGATGGAAAAACGAAGTACGCACACTTCGTCAGCTATCTTGGTTGGGATGGTCGCGAGGGCCGGCTCGAGGAAGTGTCGCCACGCGTTCAGAGCATCGCTCGTTTTCCCGAACTCCCGGTGGCGCTCGCCGACTACAGCCAGGACGCGGACGTGACCGCCGAACTGGTGGATGTCGGCGCAGGAACGTCGGCGAAGGACTACGAGGGAAAGACGGTTTCAGGGCGCTTCGTGATCGCGAGTGGCGCTTTGACTGTGGTTCATCGCATGGCTGTAGAGGAACGCGGAGCGCTCGGCTTCCTTTCTGATTTTCCGAATCAGACGACGGCGTGGTCAGGTGATGATCCGGATCTCGTCCGCTGGGGGCATCTTTCTCCCTATCAGACGAAGAACCGGTTCGCGTTCATGCTGTCGAAGCGCCAGTCGCGCGACTACCGGGCGCGTCTCGATGCGGGCGAGAAGATCTCGCTCCACGCCGTCGTCCGGGGTCAGATGAAGGCGGCCACCTTCGATATCGTCTCGGCCACGATTCCAGGATCAGATCCCGCGGCGGGCGAGATGGTCCTCACCGCGCACCTGTGTCATCAATCGGCGGGCGCCAACGACAACGCATCTGGAAGTGCTGCCATCCTTGAAGTCGCGCGCACCTTGAGCCGCGCCATCCGTTCCGGTTCGATTCCCGCGCCGAAGATGACGATCCGTTTTCTCTGGACGCCGGAGATCGCCGGTTCGCAGGTCTGGCTGGCGCGTCATCCTGAAATCGCCGCGCGCATCGTGGGGGGCCTTCACATGGACATGGTGGGCTCGATCCTCAACACGGTTCACGCCACGTTCCATCTTTCACGCACCGCCGGATCCACGCCGCACGTTCTCGATGACATCGGCCGGGCGTTCTTCGATGAAGTGACGGAGGCGTCGGCTCACCACGCCGAACGCGGCGGAGATGGATTCGCCGGTTTCGTCACGCCCGGCGGCTCGCGCGATCTCTTTCTTGGCGACATGCGTCCGATGGAACTCGGTAGCGACCACGAAGTCTTCTCGGCCGCGGGCTGGAGCGTGCCGATGCTGTACTTCCACGACTGGCCTGACGTCACGATTCACACCAACAAGGATCAGCCCGAGAATCTGGACGCGACCAAGCTGGGGCGCGTGACCTATCTGGGCGCGGGCATTGCGTACACGCTCGCGGCGTTGCCCGATGCCGAGGCTCCGCGTCTTCTGGCGCTTGCCCGCGCCGATGCGGAGCGGAATCTTGCTGACGCACGCCTCCGGAACGCGCTGAGCAACAACTCTCGCGATGGGGCGCTTGCGCTGCGCGAGGCCGTCACCCAGACCGAATTGAAACTCGCCACTCTCGCGAAACGGTGGCCTTCCGCTGTTCCTGGCGTTGCGGAAACCATGAAGCGATTCAAGGCAGAAGCCACCGCCGTCCCGGACGTTTCGGATCGCGACCTTCGGGTCCCGGTGCGCAATCCGGAAGTGAAAGGGCCTCTCAGCGTTTACTACTATGACGCCTTCGGAGCGGCCCTTGCGGCGCGAGGTTTGAGCGAATCCAGCCTGCCCCGCCTGCCTCCCTTGGATGGTGATGAAGACTTCATGCAGTATGAGGCGTTGAACCTAGCGGACGGTCGTCGTTCAGTGGCCGACATCCGCGATGTCCTGACGGGTCGCTACGACCCGATTCCATCAGCCTTCGTCGCGACGTACTTTGAGCGTCTCGCCACCGCCGGGCTTGTGACCTGGAAGTAGCCTGCGGCCAGGCGGCCTGGGAGTGCGCCCTTGACCGCCTGAGACCGGTCGATGAGTCCTAACGGACTGCGGGCGAGGTTTTGACCACGGTGACCGTGACGCTGGACGGGTACTGGGTCGAGTGGTGAAGAGCGTTGTGCGCGACCACGCCCTTGGCTTCGTCGTAGTTGTTGCCGCCGGTGTTGAGGTTGCGATCGAAGCGGGGGAAGTTGCTGCTTGAAACTTCGATACGGAGGCGATGCCCGGGCGCGAAGTAGTTGCTGGTGTTGAGCGGCTGCAGCGTCACTTTGTAGACCCTGTCTTTCTCCATCCAGACGTTCGGCTTGTCGTAGCCGTCGCGATAGCGCATCCGCTGGATCGACTCATCGAGATTGAAGGCGGCGCCGTCGGCATCGACATCGATCACCTTGACCGTGAAGTCAGTGTCCTTCGCATCCGACGAAACGTACAGGGTCGGAGTGATCGGACCGGACAGCTCGACGCCTTCCTTGAAGGGCTCAGAGGTAAAGACCAGGATGTCGCCGCGCGATTCCATCCTGCGCTGATCGAACGAGCCCGGCTGCACGGCGTTTCCGGTACAGCAGACGTTGCCGCCGTAGGACCACACGGGATTCATAGGGTCATACGTGAAGGAGTCGGGTTTGTTGATCGCGGGTGCCGCCAGGGCCAGAACACCATCGCCGTTCAAGGTGTTGGCCTTGCCGCCGCTGGCCAGGAACCAGGTCTGCGGCGTGGCACCTACCGGCGGCCAGGTTTCGGAGGTCTGCCACTTATTGCTGCCCATCGTGAAGTACGTGACCTTCGCCTGCTTCTCGATCCTGGAGTCTTTGTCGCCCTTGAGGAACTTGTCGAAGAAGCCATAGACGATCTCGTTGTAGTCGAGGCGTGCATCGCCCATGCTGCGCTCTCCGACCACGGTGTCGGCGGTGGCGCGGGTGTAGGAGCAATGGGCGACGGGGGCGATCACGGCCCACTGTTGATTCGCGTGATCGCCAGTCGCGTTCTTGCGAACGTGGTTGTAGGTCGCGAGGTTCGGCCCGACCGACACGTCATACCAGGACATGAACCAGAGGCCGGGCAGATCGATCTTCTGGCTGTCGTTCCAGAGGCCACCTTTGTACCAGGCGGGATCGTTCGGAGCGCGCTGAATCATCCGACCGCCGGTGGCGACGGGCATGACGTCAGCAAAGACGCCCTTCGGCGCGTCGACCTCTTTGAGGATGTCCTGAGTGGGGAGGTGGCGAAGGGCCTTGTCCCAGTCGACGGGAGGAAGCTGCTGGGCGAGGTCGAATGATTTGGAAGCGCGGATGAGGTCTTCGCGCGAGGTGGTGGCGGGGAACATCGGCCGCACCTGGTTCTGTTCGCCGTAGAGCCACGTGATGAAGAGCATCTGCACCGCGCCGCCGCGATACCAGTTGCCCTGCTCATAGTAGGGTCCGACGCGACCGACACCCGCGCCAAAGCCCTGCACGTTCATGGCCGCGAGAGTTGGATTGCCCTGAGCCGCCACCGCGAGTTGCCATTCGGCGGTGGAAGAACAGCCGGTGGTTCCAACCTTGCCGTTCGACCAGGGCTGGCTCTTCATCCATTCGAGGGTGTCATAACCATCCGTGACCGGCGGTCCCAGGATGTCGTAGTTGCCTTCCGAGAAGAAGTGTCCGCGCTCATTCTGGATCACCAGCGCATAGCCTCGCTTCACCGCGGCCAGCGCCTGGGTCATGTCGGATGGAACGCCGTTCCTCACGTCCCAGAAATTGAAGTTGTACGGCGTACGCGAGAAGACGATGGGGACGCGGCCGGTCGCGTCTTTCGGGCGGTAGATGTCGGTCGCGAGCCGCACTCCGTCGCGCATCGGAATCATGACCTTGCGGTCTACGACGGCGATCGACTGAAGTTCCTTCTCGGTGTCGATCCGCTTCTGCTTGTCGGCGGCGGACAGGGCACCTTGCTGGGCGAAGGTGCTGGCGCTGACGAAAAAAAGGAGGAGCGCTGTGGCTCCTCGCAGACGGAAGGCTCTGGAGGGAGATTTCATCCCCCCAGTCTGTCACCGTTGGAGAACGCTACTGGCAGTTGCCACCCTGGGCATCAAAGATGATGCCCCAGGATTTGAAACAACAAGCGAAAAGTGGCCGACGCCGACGCTTTACTTGATGATGGTGCCGCGCTGGGTTTTGCCTCTCACGGGATACGGCGGCCGGACCGCCTTCTTGGGCGGATTTTTCTTCAGTTCCGCCATCACCACTTCAATCGCCTTCTCAAGCTGAGGATCCCGGCCGGCGATGACGTCGGCCGGCGTCTGCTCGACATCGATGTCGGGAGCGACGCCTTCGTTCTCGACCACCCAACCATCTTCCGGCGTCCAGATGGCGAGGTTTGGCGCAGTGATGCTTCCTCCATCCATCAAGGTGGGGAAGCCGAGGATGCCGACAAGTCCGCCCCAGGTCCGCTTGCCGACGAGCGGGCCAAGCTGGAACTTGCGGAACATCCATGGCAACAGGTCGCCGCCGGACCCCGCGGTCTCATCGATGATCATGGTCTTCGGACCCTGGATGGCCGAGAACGGCGTCTTCAGGTTGGCGCCATAGCGCATGGCCCAGTTGGAGACGAAGGGCCGGCGCAGGATGTCGATGTAGTAGTCGGCCACGTTGCCGCCGCCATTGAAGCGCTCATCCACGATGATGCCGTCCTTTTGCGCCTGGGGGAAGAAGTAGCGCTTGAAGTACGTGTGACCCGGCTCGGCGGTGTTCGGGACATAGACGTAGGCCACGCGTCCGCCCGTCGCCGCGTCGACCTTCTTGATGTTGTTCTCGACCCAGTCGCGATTGCGCAGCGCACCGTCATTGGTCAATGGAACGACCTGGGCGGTGCGGGATCCCACGCCGTCCGGAGTCGAGCCGAGCGTGATGTCGATGAGCTTGTTCGCGGTGTTTTCGAAGAAGCTGTAGAGATTGGTCGGCGGACGCACGTCGCGACCGTTGACCGCGAGCAGGTATTCGCCGGCCTTGGCGTTGACGCCAGGTTCGGTCAGGGGCGCTCGCAGCTGCGGATTCCAGTTGAGCCCGCCGAAAACTTTCTTGATGCGATAGCGGCCGTTCGCGATCTCGAAGTCGGCCCCCAGCACGCCCCCGGGAACGTTCTTCACTTCAACCCGGCTGTCGCCGCCGCCGACGTTGTGATGGCCGACGGACAGCTCGCTCGCCATCCACTGCATCACGCGATTGAGATCGGGGCGAGTCGCGACGTAGGGAAGGAACGCGGCGTATTTATCCCGTTGCGCCGCCCAGTTCACGCCGTGCATGTTGGGCGCGTAGAAGTAGTCACGGTTGATGCGCCACGCTTCGTCGAAGATCTGCTTCCACTCGGCGCGCGGATCGACTTTCACTTCAATGCTCTCGATGGCCAGCTTGCCTTCGCCCGGATCCGCCTTCTTGGAGGTTCCCACGATCGACCAGTTGGGGCCGTTCTTGTAGAGCATCTTCTTGCCGTCGGCGGAGATGACGTAGTCGTTCGCCTCGGCGACCAGCACTTCGTTCTTGCGTGTGGCGAGGTCGTAGCGATTGAGCGCGGCTTTGCCGTCGATGGTCTTCAGGTAGAAGACTTGGCCGGCAGACCCTGTCTGAAGATTAGACAGGTCGGCGGGGGTGATGGGGAGGTCGAGGATCCGGTACTCAAGACCGTCGAAGTCGATGCGGAACGGCGCCTCCTTCTCAGGCTTCTTGACATCGGCGGTGGCGGGGGCGGCGGACGCCATGGGAGGCGCCGGCTTCTCTTCCTTGGGCTTCTCGGTCTCCTTGTCCGCGGAGGCCTTCTCTTCGTCACTCTCCTTGGCGAGAGGCGACGGTAGGTCATTGCGGAGGACGGCCATGTACACCCCGTAAGTAGCGCTCATGTCGGCGCTGGACTGCGCGAACCAATCCTTCACTGGACCCGCGTCGGTGGAGCCGAGGAAGAAGAGGTATTTGCCGCTGCGATCAAAAGCGGGACTGCGCACGTCGCTCAGTCCGTCTGAAACCTTGAACGCCTTGGCCTGCTCGGTGGAGTAGGCAAAGACCGTGGTGATGCCGGCGTCGTTGTCCATCGCGTAGGCCAGCCACTTCGAGTCGGGCGACCAGACGTAGCTGATCTGCGATGCTGGGCTGTAGATCGGTTGCGACGCCACTTTCTGCGACAGGCCGGTCTTCACATCAAGCCAATAGACGCTCTGCGAGTTGTCGAGATAGGCGATCTTCTGAGAATCGGGCGACCACTGAGGCGCTTCGTAGAAGCCTTCGCCCGTCACCTTGATGCGACGTGGCTCGCCTTTGCCTTCTTGATTGCCGATGAAGAGTTGATACTCACCGGACGCGTCCGAGAACCACGCAATGGAGCGGCCATCCGGGGACCAGGCCGGCGCCTTGTCGTGCGCTGAAACGCTCTCGGTCAGATTACGCACATCGCCCTTTTCGCTGGGCACCGTGACGATCTCGCCGCGGAAGCCAAACACCGCGCGCACGCCCGCGGGGGACAGGGCGGCATCACGAATCCACCGTCCACCTTTGGCGTAACGGACGCGGGTGTCGCGCAAGTCGGAGGTCACGGAAATGGCGAGGGTCTTGGCCGCGCTGGTCGCCGGGTCCAATGTATGAAGGACTCCCGCCTGCTCATAGACAATGTGGCCGCCGCCTGATGTCGCGTTGAGAACGGGGAAGTCTTCGTGCTTGGTGACCTGACGAATCTGCTTCGACTTCGTGTCGTAGGCGAAGAGGTTGAATTCGCCCGCGCGATCAGACCGGAAGAACACCGTGTCGCCGATCCACATCGGATCGGTGTCGTTTGAGCGAGTGTCGGGCTGAGGAATCTTCTCGATCGCGTAGCCCTTCGTATTGAACAGCCAGATCTGGGAGGTCGTGCCGCCCCGGTACATCTTCCAGACCAGGTTACGCGGGGCGATCGGGTTGTAGGCGATATGCGACCCGTCGGGCGAGTAGGTGGCGCGCGCGGCGTTTGGAATGGGCAGAGCGTCTTCCATGCCGCCTTGAATCGGAATGGTGAAGAGCTGGGTGTAGCGGCTGGTGAACGTCGCTCGCTGCGAGGTGAAGAGCACGGCCTTGCCGTCGGGCGTCACCGCCTGCACGATGTCGGCACCGGGATGGAAGGTCAGACGCGTGGGTGCACCGCCGGTGACTGGCACGGTGTAGACGTCGACGTTGCCGTCGTACTGGGCGCTGAACGCGATGGTCTGTCCATCCGGAGTAAAGGCTGGGTTCGACTCGACGCCGTCATCCGAGGTCAGTCGCTGGACGTTGGCCCCATTCAAGTCGGACACGAACAGATCGCCCGCATAAATGAAGGCAATGCGGCTGGCGCTGATCGCGGGCTGGGTGAGGAGCTTGGTCTCGCCCGGCTCGGCCGCACGACTGACCGGCGGATGGAGAGTGAGCGCGCCGAGAGCGGTCGCCAGGAAGAGGAGTCGGAATGGACGCATGGGGCCTCGCTTTTCAGAGAGCGCCGACGAGTGCCGGGCGCGAACGATGAGCGACTCTACCGCGATGGCAGCGTGGATGGAGGCTCCGCGAATGTCGGGGATAGACTGATTCCATGACCTCGCGATCCGTCGTTTGCGCCGTTCTCCTTGCTGTGTTCGCTCTTCCCTTGCACGCTGAAACGAAGCCGAAGCGTGCGAAGAACGTCATCCTCTTCCTGGCGGACGCCGCTGGAATTCCCTCACTGAATGCCGCGAGTTGGCTGGCGTATCAGGCGCCTCTCAAGCTGCATGTTCAGTCCTGGCCTCACGTCGGGCTGAGCGACACGTCGCCCGCCAGCGGCTTCGTCACCGACTCCGCGAACGGGATGAGTTCGATCGTCACCGGCGTGAAGACGCAGAACGGCGTCATCAGCCAAGGCCCCGAAGCGGTTCGCGGAAAGAAGGACGGAGCGCCCACCAAGACCATTCTTGAATACGCTGAAGAGCACGGACTCAAGACCGGTGTCATCACCGACGAGCCGATCACCGACGCCACTCCGGCAGCCTGCTACGCGCACTCGAACGACCGCGGCAAGTGGGGCGAGATCTTCCCGCAGGCCCTCAGGCCGCGCTTCGGCGATGGCGTCGATATCCTGCTGGGCGCCGGGCGTCAGCCCATCGAGAAACAACTTCAGGCGGCGGGCAGCAGTCTTGATGCGCTGGCCACCCAATACAAGCGCCCGATTTATGCGACGCTGGAAGAAGCGACGGCCGCTCACCTGCGTCCGATCGTCGTGGCCGATCGAATGGATGTTCGCGCCGCCACCCTCCGCGCACTTGATGAACTCCAGAAGAGCGAGAAGGGATTTTTCCTCATGGTCGAGTGGGACGCTCACACCAACGATCCCAAGCCCGGGCTCGAGCGATTGATCGCGTTCGACAAGCTGGCGGCGGAGGTCGAGAAGCGGGTGAACCTGGACGACACTCTTCTGCTTTTCACCGCTGACCATTCTTTTGGGCTCCGGACGCGCGGAGAAGGGAACGGGGGCAGCATTCTGGAGGGCTATGACGAATGGAAGGCGTCCGGGGTGAAGAACCAGCCGATCCGGCTGAAGGCGCTTCTTGTCGATGACGCGCACACCGGAGAGGAAGTCGCGGCCATGGCCATCGGCGCCGGCTCGGAACGCGTTAGCGGCTTCTTTCCGAACACGCAACTCTTCCACGTCATGATGGACGCCTTCGGCTGGGAGGCTGATTCGAAAGCGCCGCCATCGTCTCCGGCTAAAGAGTAGCTGCCGGTGCTCTGGCTGCCACTGCTGCTCGCCCTCCAAGACCCAACCTCCTACGCCGTGCTCAAGGCCGAGTACGCGCGACCTGAGGACGTGTCGGTCCTCGTTGCGGGAACAAAAAGCACTGACAAGACAATCCAGCGCATCGCGATTCGCGCGTTGGGTCGACAAGAACGCCCGGCGCTGAGCGGGTGGGTCGCACCGTTTACTCACGTGGGGGATCCGGCGCTGAGACGTGAGGCCGTGGCCGCCCTGGCGCAGATGAGCGCGGAGTTCGATTTTGCCTCCCTGCTTCCGACCGAGAAGGACGGATCGGTTCGAGCTGTCGTCTATGAAGCGATCGGCCGCGGCAAGCCCCTGGTCGCGACCTCGGAAGCGCTGCTCGTCACCGGTCTCAGGGATGCGGACCTCATGGCACGCACTGGGGCCACGCGCGGCCTGGAGACCTGGGTTCGGGTCAACGCGCGCGCGACCAAGCCCAGTGCGTTGACGCTGGCTGCGCTCCGTCAGGTCATTCGCGACAATGAAGTTCCAGAACTTCGGCAGTTCGCCTTGCTCGCACTCAACGGTGCGGGCGATCAGGATGCCGCCACCTTCGACATCGCACTGAAGGATGCCGACCCGCAGGTGCGTCGTCTCGCCGTGGTGGGATCGAAGCGGTGGGTGGACGATCCCTCGCCCCTCGTCCGTCTCGAGTCGATGCGTCTGGCGGGCACCTGCGAACGGGCTTTCGCCGCCGTCCACGATCCAAGCGGGCATGTGGCACTCGCGGCGGTCGACCTTCTGGGCGCTCAGAAGTGCGACGCGACAAAGATCGAGGCTCTGGTGGATAAGGGAATCGACTGGAGGATTCGCGCGCACGCGCTCATCTCACTCGCAAAAGTGTCGCCCGAATCGGCGCGTCCGCGGGTTGCGTTGCTCGCCAAGGATCCGATCTGGCAGGCGCGCGTGTATGCGGCCACTGCGGCCAGACTCACTAAGGACGATGCGACTCTCTCTTTGTTGGCTTCCGAGTCTGATCCCAACGTGGCCGCGGCCGCCTTGACCACGTTGCCTGAAACGCTCCGTGCTCTTCAAAGCAGTCACTCAGGTTTACTGATCGCAGCGGCGACCAGACTCAAGGGAACGCCTGACGTGACGACGACTGCGCCGCAGATCGTGGCCGCGGTTCAAAGACTGACATCGAGTGGAAGGTCCTCGCTTCGTGACGCGCGGGTGCGGCTGATCGAGCTCTTCGGGGATGCAGGGCAGCTCGCTTCGCTCGATGCGCTCAAGCCCCTGCTCGCGGATCGTGATCCGGCGGTTGCGATGGCGGTCGCGAGGGCGTTCACGCGCGTCACCGGCCGTACGACGGAACCGACGACGAAGATCTATGCGCCGGAAGCGTTTCCAACGGAAGCGACCTTGCGCTCGCTGGAGGGAGCATCCGCGGTGGTCGCGCTGAAAGGTCTGGGCTCGCTCACCATCCGACTCCTTCCGCAAGTAGCGCCCGCCACCGTCGCCACTTTTGCGCGCCTCGCGGAGCAAGGTGCCTATACCGGCCTGACCATTCACCGTGTGGTGCCGAACTTCGTTCTCCAGGGCGGAAGTCCAGGTGCTGACGAGTTCGATCCGCTGACGGACCACTTCATGCGGGATGAGCTTGGCTCGACCAGCAATGGTCGTGGGACGTTCGGGATTTCAACACGCGGACATGACACGGGCGATGGGCAGATCTACATCAACCTGATCGATAACTGGCGGCTGGACCACACATACACGGTCTTTGCAGAGACGATCGCCGGCCTGGATGTCATGGACCGGATCCTTGAAGGCGATGTCATTGAGTCGATCCGCCTTCTGCGCAAGCGCTGAGGCGGTGGTCGTTTAAATCCCGCCCAGCGACGATGAGGAGCCCGAGAAAAGAGGCATAGGGGATATCGGCCAAGAACCCTGCGAGCATCGCCCGCTATCCGGCCGCGGCGGGCGAGCTGATCGAGGTGCTGAGCCGCACTGAGAACAACGGATCTAGGGCATCCGAAGGAAGCATGGCTGGAGTTGTTTGGATTCGAGACGCAGACGGCGAGCGGACCGCGCGGCGGGGCGGCAAGGTTCTTGTCGAACGGGCGGTCAAGAGTATCGACCCAACGCAGAGTCTCAACTCGATGGCGACAGGCCGCGGATCTGTTTCGACCTGCCAGACCAACCCGAGCGACCCACGGAATGTTCGGCGACGAAAGGAACCGTCCGTGTGCTCTCCGAGTTCAAGAGGGTGAAGGACGAGGGCCGGAAGAAGAGTGTGGGGGCGCTCGCAGGTTTCTGATAGCGATTCGTGGATCCCCCCTGCGAAACTTTCTTCGTTCCTTGGAGGTTCAAGCCATGTCACGCCACACGCCGACTCAATCGATCTGGATCGCGCTCTCAAGCGCCGCGATGCTGACTCTGGCAATCGCGCCGACGCGCGCCGACGAACTCCTGGATCGCGCCCAGGCCGCGTACTCTGCGTCTCGGTGGCCCGAGGCAGAGAGGCTGTTCCGCCAGGTGATCAAGGCCGATCCAACCAGCGGCCGGGGCGAGTATCGCCTCGGTGTGACGCTCCTGTACATGAAGCGCACGCAGGAAGCGGTCGCGCATCTCGACGCGGCGGAAAAGCTCGGATGGACGCCTTCCGGAATTTCATACCGTCGCGCCGCGCTCAAAGCGCAACAAGGTGACATGGACGGCGCGTTCGCGATGCTTGAGGATGCGGCCTTGAAGGGCCTGCCCGCAGGTGTACCGCCGTCGCCGGACCCTCTGATGGATCCGATCAAGGCCGACCCCCGTTTCAAGGGATTCATGGAACGTCTCGAGCAGCGTGCGCATCCATGCAGGTACGACGCTCACTATCGCGACTTCGACTACTGGATCGGCGAATGGGACGTCCGTGCGGCGGGGTCGCCCCCAAGCTCCCCCGCGGCCGAAAATATCGTGACGCGCGAATACGACGGTTGCGTAGTGCAGGAACACTGGACGCCGGGCGGAGCCGCCGCTGCCTTCGGCTCGAGCTTCAGCATCTTCGATACAACGCGAAAAATGTGGTTCCAGACCTGGGTCGACTCGGTTGGCGGCCTGCATGACTATCACGGCAGTCTCGATCCGCAGGGCAACATGGCGTTCGTGGGCGAGACCACCGGCATCCCCGGCCAACCAGGTCGTGTCCCCGTGAGATTGACGTTCTTCAAGCAGGGCCCCGACCGGATTCGCCAATTCAGCGAGATTTCCACGGATGGCGGAAAATCCTGGACGACGAACTACGACTTGGTCTACACAAGAAGGAAGCCGGCGGCGACGAACTGAGCCCTCCGCCTTCTCTTCGAGAACCCAGGCAGCGCGGGTCGCTTCGAGGTCGCGGCGCAGCGGCTTTTCAGCCGTGCGAGCGGAAGGTCAGGTTCCTTTCGCACTCGTGCCTACCGGGCCAGGCCGATGCGAAGTCCCAAGCCCTTAACTTCGGCCGCGGTGACTTCGTACGGCCCAAGCCGCGATCCCGGAATCATCGAAAGGCGCTCATCAGTTAGTGCTCCGACCAAGCAAGTCAGCAACCTACAAGCACAATCAAGAGCAAGAAAGCCAGTTTCATCTCCCAACTTCACACGTACACCGTGTTCGCGAAGACCACTGCGGGTCTGGATGTTGTCGACCGGATCCTTGAAGGCGACATCATTGAGTCGATCCGTCTTCTGCGCAGGCGCTGAGCCCGTTCTCGTCTAAACCCCGCGGCGGATGGCGCGGGCGGCGATGCGATCGATGAGCTTGGGCGCGATCAAGCGAGCGAAGCGCCCGGCCTTGCCTCTCAGGGATGTGATCAGGATGCGTTGACGTCGTTCCATCGCGCCCACGATCAGACGGGCGCATTCTTCCGCGGGCATGGCCACGCGCTCGGCGATCGTGGTGTCGCCGACCGGCTGCCCGTCCGGGCCGTAGGCCCGCATGTGGATCTCTGACTGAACGAAGTCCGGAGCGATCATGGTCACGCTGATGCCGAACTCCTCCAGCTCGATGCGCATCGACTCGAACAGACCGAACACCGCGTGCTTGCTGCCGGAGTAGGCGGTGCGGAGCGGGACACCGGTGAGCCCTGCGACCGAGGCGATGACCACGATGTGGCCGTGCGACGTCTTGAGATGGGGAAGCGCCTCGTGCGTGAGGTAGACCGGGCCAAGGTAGTTCAGCCGCATGAGCTTCTCGAAGATGCTGATGTCGGACAGTTCGTCGAAGCGCGCGTTCATGCCCGCACCCGCATTGTGGATGAGGACGTCTATCCCGCCGGCGTCTTTCGCCGTCCGTCGGATCAGATCACGGCACTGCGCCTCATCGGTGACGTCGGTCTTGTAGACGAAGGTCTGCGCGCCCAACGACGCGCACCGGGCCGCCACGGCCTGAAGCGCAGCCTCATCGCGCGCGGCGAGGACGAGCTTCGGCTTCTGCGGAGCAAGCGCCAGAGCGAGCGCTTTGCCGATGCCCTGGGACGCGCCGGTCAGGATGATGACTTTGCCGTCGTAGGTTGCCATCGTGCGCTCGTTCAGGAAAGTGCGCTCAGTACTTGGCGTCCGACGGACTGGCCGAACGTTCACCGGTCTTAAGCTCGCGGACGATCTTCACGCCGACGCTCGCGCCGATGCGATCGGCACCTGCATCGATCATCGCCTTCGCGGAGGCCAGGTCGCGCACGCCGCCGGCCGCCTTGACGCCCATTTCCGGACCGACCACCCGGCGCAGCAGAGCCACGTCGGCGACGGTCGCGCCGCCGGATGCGAAGCCGGTGGACGTTTTGATGAAGTCCGCGTCTCCTGCGCGCACGAGAACGGCCGCTTTCACCTTTTCTTCATCGGTGAGCAGCGCGGTTTCAATGATGACCTTCGAGATGGCGCCCATGCGACGGCAGGTGGAGGTCACCGCTTCGATGTCTTCATGAACGAGGGGGAAGAGGTTCGATTTCAGGGCGCCGATGTTCAGCACCATGTCGACCTCGGACGCTCCGTTCTCGATCACGCGCCGCGCTTCGAAGGCCTTGACCTCGGGAAGAGTTGCGCCAAGAGGGAAGCCGACGACCGTGCAAACGCGCGCCGATGCACCGCGAAGGGCGCGTTCACAGTAGGCGACCCAGGTTGGATTCACGCACACCGTGGCGAAGCCGTACTCGCGCGCCTCCTGGCAAAGTCGGTCAATGTCGGACTGCGTCGCTTCAGGCTTGAGAAGGGTGTGGTCGATCAGGCTCGCGACACCATGCGGATAGACGCTTGGATCCGCGCGCAGGCCGAAGCGGTCGACCCCCGCGAGCGCGAAAGACGACATGCGGTCGGGGCAGCAGCCATTGACCACATTGTGGCAAGCGCAGGCCGCCTCGATGACGGGTCCGCCGAATGGGGGCCGTGCATCGAGCGCTGAAAGCACCGCGCGAACGACGGTCTCGACCAACGCCTGTTGCGGATGAGCCACTTCTGATTCTCCGATTCTCTGAGCCGAGACTAGCCGCGTTCGAGCGCCACGATCTTCGCGACCCGTCGCTTGTGGCGATCTTCGACGCACTTGGTGGTGACGAAGATCTGGATGAGCCCCTGTGCCTTCGTGGCATCGACGAGCTTGGCGCCGAGCGTCATCACGTTCGCGTCGTTGTGCTCGCGCGCGTTCTTCGCAGACGCTTCGTCGTTGCACATCGCGGCGCGCACACCGCGGATCTTGTTCGCCGCCATGGCGGAGCCAATGCCGGCGGCATCAATCATGATGCCGAAGTCGCACTGCGATGACGACACCAGACGTCCTACCGCCGCCGCGAAGTCTGGATAATCGACGGGGTCGGTGCCGTGGCAGCCCACATCTCGGACGACGTAGGTCTGCTGAAGCTGCGCCTTCAGCGCTTCCTTGAGCGGGAAACCGCCGTGATCGGATCCGAGCGCCAGAGAGAGGCGCGTGGCGCCGTCGGTCTCAATGATCTTTACGTCCCGGCTATGCGCGATCTCTCTGGCCCAGTCGGTGATGACCGTGCCCGGCTTGACTCGAAGTTCACCGCCGCGGCCGACCGCCGTGACGTCTTCAGCCGTGACGACTTCAAAGGCCATGGCGAAGAAAAACCCTGCTCAGACGAAGGACCCTTTAGCCCT
Organism: Vicinamibacteria bacterium; assembly: GCA_039932395.1. Taxonomy (GTDB): domain Bacteria; phylum Acidobacteriota; class Vicinamibacteria; order Fen-336; family JAGNNV01; genus JAGNNV01. The sequence goes on from JBDTQB010000028.1 coordinate 17,257, forward strand.
TGTCCGACATGATGGCCTGCACGGTGGAGAGTGCGCGTTCCTTTTGGAACTTCTTCAGCACCTCGCGTACGCCGGGATGGGTCTTGGTGATTTCGTCGAGCGTCTCGCGATTGAGCACGAGGCAGTCGCAATCGACCGCCGCCGTAAGAGTGGCGGTGCGAGGCTTGCCGGTGAGAACCGCGATCTCGCCGAAGAAGTCGCCTTCTTCGAACTCCTGAACCTTCATCGAGCGGCCCTTGGGCGTCTTGACGTAGGCCTTCACCTTGCCCGAGGTGAGGATGAACATAGAGTCGCCCGCAGTGCCTTCGGCCACGATCACGTCGCCCGCATCAAACGTCGCGAGTTCGAGACCACGCATCACGGCGAGCAGTTCGCTCGCAGAGAAGCCATCGAAGAGCGGCGTCGAAAGACTCTGCTTGGGTGGCGCCTCTTCTTCCTCGGTTTCGACTGCAAACGAGTCGTCGAACTCCGCGACGAGGTCGTCCATCGGAGCACCCGCGGCCTGCGGGGCGATCTGGGCAGCTTCCGGAACGAACTCGGGTTCGGCGGCGGGTGAGACCGGAGCGAGCGTTTCGAACGCGGAGGAAAAGTCGGACGAGAAGTCGGGCGTTTCAGGTTCAAGCGCCGGCATGGGCGCGGGCTCCGGATCAGGGGTTGAAACGCCAATCTGGATATCGCTGGCCGAATCGATCTCTTCGAAGCCGAAGTCCATTCCGGAAGAAGATACGGGCGGCAGGTTCGCCGGCTTCTCAATCGTCTGAGTTCGACGGCTCTTGTCCTGAATCAGCTTCGCCAAACGATCTTCGACGTCTCGCCGACCGGGCTCGATCTTCTCGATGCGCTTCAGAATGGCGATCGCTTTGGCGGCGAAGCCATCGCTCGCTTCCTGATCGGCAAGAGTCATCAGGACGGGGATGGCCTCGCGCTCTCGCCCCGCCATCACGTAGACGTCGGCGAGTTGCAGCCTCATCCGCCGGTCGTGCGGCTTGGCCTGAGTCTGCGCGCGCAGCAACTCCACGGCCTTGGGAAAGTTCTTCTTCGCGATGAGATCCTGGACCTGATCAGCCATGCTTTACCTGGTGGAAGTCGCGCGTATGAGGGCTTGAGCTATTGGTTTGGTGGAGAAGCGGGAGACCGGAGCTTCTCATCAAGATGATGATGGCGACAACGAGGGAAGAACGCCATCGGCCTCGATGTTAGCATCGCGCAACTTTCGTCTTTCCAGTTTCTGAGGCGATTCCGAGCCTCGCCGTTCCAGCGCGCACCTCAATCGAGACCTTCGCCCTCATGACCGGAATCACGACTCTCATCGACGATCTCAATCGCAGCCTCGCAGCGCCCATTGGCCGCGCAAGCGATCTGGTCTTCGGCCCATGGACCATCGCCCTGCTCTTCGCCGTCGGCATTTTTCTGACCGTCCGTCTCGGCTTCGTGCAGTTCGTCTTCTTCAAAGAGGCGCTTCACGCCTTCTTCGGCACCGACGAGGCGAAGGCAAGCGGAGCGCTCTCGCCCTTCCAGACGTTCATGACCGCGCTGGGCGCGACGATTGGAACCGGCAACATCGCGGGCGTCGCAACCGCGATTGTCACCGGCGGCCCGGGTGCCCTGTTCTGGATCTGGGCATGGGGCCTCATCGCGATGGCGGTGAAGTTCGTCGAGGCGGTTCTCGGTGTCTACTACCGGCGCTCCGGCGGCGGCGGATTGCTGGCTGGTCCGATGATCTACCTGGCCGACGGATTGAAGATGCCGCGGCTCGGCTGGGTCTACGCCTTCGTTGCCGGCGTCGCGGCTTTGACCACCACCCCGTTCACCCAGCCAAACTCCATCGCTGCCGTCATGAATTCACAGTGGGGCATTCCGACTCTCACCACCGGTATCGTGCTCGCGATTCTTGCGTTTGTGACGATCGTCGGCGGGGTCAAGACCATAGGCCGTGCGCTCGAAAAGGTCGCTCCGCTCAAGGTGATTCTGTATCTCAGCGGCGGCGCGATCGTTCTGATCACCCATGCGGCCGACATTCCCGCTGTCCTGTCGATGGTTTTCCGCGGCGCCTTCACTCCCGATGCGGCACTCGGAGGCACCGCTGGCGTGGGCATCATGTACGCCATGCGCTACGGCATGGCGCGCGGGATCTACGCGAACGAAGCGGGCTATGGAACGGCTGCGGTCGTCTACGGCGCGGCCCGCACGAAGGATCCCTTCCATCAAGGTCTCAACGCCATCATGGAGGTCTTCGTGGTCTCCTTCGTGACCAGTTCCATCAGCGCGCTGTCGGTGCTCGTCACCGGCGTGTGGAAGGTCGGCGCTGTCGGCACTCAATTGACCGGAGCGGCCGCGGTGGCTTCGGCGTTTGAAATGTCGATGCCCGGAATCGGCGGATCGCTGGTCGCGGTCTGCGTCTTCCTCTTCGGCTATACCTCGCTCACCGGCTGGTCCTACTACGGTGAACAGTCGCTCGAGTACATCTTCGGCCACAAGGTCGTGATGCCGTATCGCTGGATCTACTGCGCGCTGGTCATCATCGGCGCCACCAGTAAGGTCGATCTTGTGTGGAACTGGGGCGACTTGATGAACAGCCTGCAGATCTTCCCGAACCTGGTCGGCATCGTGGGCCTCGCAGCCGTCGCGGCTCAGATCGTCAAGGACCGGAAGCGCTGATGGCTGACGCCCAGCAGGACATTGAGGGGCCGCGGAACGTGGTGAAGACGCACTGGCTGGGCGATTCAGCGCCCGCGCTTGCGGCTCGCTTCAAGACGCCGTTGTTCGTCTACTCGCGTGAACGCATCGAATCGGCCTACCGCGCTTACGAACAAGCCTTCAAGCCCGTGCCCAACCGCATCTGCTACGCGCTCAAGGCAAATCCCTCGCTCCAGATCCTGAAGGTCTTTGTGGGCCTGGGCGCGGGCGCCGACATTGTCTCCGGCGGGGAGCTCAAGCAGGCATTGCGCGCCGGGTTCAAGCCGGAAGACATCGTCTTCTCCGGCGTGGGCAAGACCGATGATGAGTTGGTTCTCGGTCTTGAGACCCGCATCGGTGAGTTCAATGTCGAGAGCGAATCGGAACTGCGTCGGCTCTCCGGCTTTGCACATTCGAAGGGCATGCGCGCGTTCGTCACGTTGCGCGTCAACCCCAACGTCGATCCGAAGTCGCATCCCTACATTTCGACCGGCCTGCGTGAGAACAAGTTCGGCGTGCCCATCGAAGAAGCGGCTCGGATCCTGCGCGAGGCCCGAGCCTTGCCGGGCATTGAGGTGTCGGGCGTGCAGTGCCACATCGGCTCTCAGTTGCGAGATCTTGGTCCGGCGGCGGAAGCGGTGCGCGCCATCGTCTCTCTTTCGAAGACGTTGCTCGGCGAGGGCTTCAAGCTCCGCACCATCGACATGGGCGGCGGCCTGGGGATCGACTACGACGGCCAGGGCGCGCCCCAGCCCTCCGAACTCGCGGCGTTCGTTCTCCCGCAGATCCAGGACTTGGGACTGAAGCTCCTGATGGAACCGGGGCGTTCCTTGATCGGCGCGGCGGGGCTTCTTCTGACGCGCGTGATCGCCACCAAGACCAACGGTGCCAAGGGCTTTGTCATTGCGGACGCAGGCATGAACGACCTGCTGCGTCCTTCGCTCTATTCCGCCTATCACCACATCGTGAATCTCACGCCGGCCGAAAACGCGGCCATGACCACGGTCGACATCGTGGGACCCGTGTGCGAGAGCGGCGACTTCTTCGCGAAGGATCGCGCCATCGCGGCACCCCGCGAAGGTGACCTCCTCGCTATTCTGGATGCGGGCGCCTACGGCTTCTCGATGGCGTCCAACTACAACTTCCGTCCGCGTGCCGCGGAAGTGCTGATCGAACCCTTTGGTCCGCGTCTTATTCGTCGCCGCGAGACCTTCGAAGATCTCATCGTCGCTGAAATCGAGTAGTCGGCGGGGGCATCACGGGATCAGGACGTTGATCTGATCCTTGGCGAGGCGGCACGTCGCCGGAAGCGCGCCCTCCCAGACATCGCCATCGGTTTGGACGAAGACATTCGGTCCGCTTCGCACGACCATCTGCTTGGCTTCCACGATCCTCACGTCGCCTCGGAGATGATGGCGTCCGAGCGCCATGCTCACGGCGAAGGACAGGGTGGCGAAGTGGGTGCGGCCTGAATACAGAAGCGCATGCGCCGTGCGATCGTCCCAGCGCGCGCCCGGGACGTATTGGTACGAACCGGCGTACTCGGCCATGTTGACGAAGCCCGCCCCGCGCACGGAGTGAGTCGCGCCATCGACCTCAACATCAAAGGTGGGGAAGCGATAGCTTGAAAAGGATCGCAAGCCGCAGATCAGCGCACCCATGAGACCAAAGCGCGCTTTCATGTCGGCGCGCATCCCATGCATGATGAAGCCGTCCAGACCGATCGTCGTCTGCATCAGAAACGGCGTGTCCCCGATCAGGCCAACGTCGCGGAGTCGCGGATGAGCGGTTGCGAGCATTTGAGCCGCGCGGATCGGATCGCGTCTGGGCACGCCCACCGCGAGCGCCACCACATTGAAGGTCCCGCCCGGCAGCACGCCAAGGGCGATCGGCGCTCCGAGGATCCCCTCCACCACTTCGCGCACAGTCCCGTCGCCGCCCCAGGCGAAGACAGCTTCATCACTACGATGCGCCGCCGCCCGCGCGAGTTCGATGGCGTGGCGGGGACCCTCCGTCGGCATCGCGACGACGTCGTAGGCCGTGCGGAGCGCCGCCTGAATTCGTCCGATGGTCTGCCCGTGGGACCGTCTGCCCGCCTTCGGGTTGTAGATCAGCGAAGCGCGGGGACGCGAGGAGGCCATGGTCAGGTCGATCTTACGAGGTCAAAGAAAAAGGCAGCCGATGAAGGCTGCCTTTCACGACGACGTGGGGGACGTCTTAGCGGACGGTGATAAGTCCGCCGCTTCCGCTGAGCGACGATTCCTGCACGCGTTCGTAGTCGACGAGGCTCTTGTTGTAGTCGGCGATCGCGCGGATCTCGGCCACTTCGGCGAGCGCCAGATCGCGCTGCGCCTGGGTGACGAGGAAGTTTGTGGACATGCCGGCGGCGAACTTCTTCTCCTCGGCGTCGAGACGACGCTGCTGAAGTGTGCGGGCCGACTGGGTGGTGGCAACGCGCTTGAAGTTGGTTTCGACGGCGCGGGCCGCAGTACGGACTTCGTTCGCGATCTGCAATTCGGCGCGACGGAGATTTGCCTTGTACTGATCGATCGCGAGCTGGCCGCGAGCCTGGGCGTTCTTGCCAAGGCGGTTAAAGAGCGGGTAGGTGAAATTCACCCCGACGCTCCAGGTCGGATAGTCGCGTCCAAACAATTCGGAGAGAGCGTCGCCGTAGCCGCCGGTGATGGGAGTAGCGAGCTTCTGGTTATTGGTGAGGTCGATCAACTGCGTACCGCCGGTGCCCAGGGTTCCGTAGTTCGCGACCAAGTCGAGCTGCGGCTTGCGGATCTGACCGGTGTACTTGATCTGATCCTCGATGCTCTCAAGGTTCTTCAGGGCAATCTGGTAGTCCAGACGCTTCTGCAGGGCGTTGGTGACGGCCGCTTCTGAGTCGACCGCGAAGGGCTGGGCGGTGGGACGATCGATGGCGACGATCTCGGTCTTCCACGCGTCAGCGTCGTTCCTCGACAGGATGGTGCGTTTGATTGCATCTTGAGCTTCCGCCAGGGAGTTCTCCGCGATGACGACACCTTCCTCGCGGGTCGCGACTTCAGACTCGGCGGCCACAACGTCGAGGGGAGCGAGCGTACCGACGTTCACCTTGATCTGGTTCTCGTTCAGGAACTTCTGAGCGAGGGCCAGGCTCTTGCGCTGCGCGCTGAGGTTTTCCACTGCGTAGATGAGGTCGTAGTAGAGCTTGCGGACATTGGCGAGCGTTGAAACCACGATGCCGCGGAACTGGAGATCGGTGACTTCCTTGTTGCGCTTGGTGATGCGGAGGTTCAGACGGTTGGCGTCGAACGTCCGGTTCTTCAGCAGCGGCTGGGTGTAGTTCGCGTTGAAGTTAGAGTTGAAGTTTGGGTTGAAGGCCGTGATCGTACTGTTTGACTTCTGGCGGTTGTTGTTGAAGTCCACGCGGAACGATCCGCCCGTCTTCTGGACCAGCTTGGTCGCCCCGAAGTTGTAGGTCAGCGTGTCGTTCTCAACCCGTGCGCCGCCCGAAATCGTGTTGGTCGACTTGGTGGCGCGTGACTGGGTCTGAAGGTTGGAGAAGAGAATGGGATCGAATGGAGCCTTCGCGTCGCTGATGGCAAGATCGGACGCCAGGGGCACGAATTTCTCGACCGCGAGGTCAGCGTTGTTCTCGAGCGCGCGCTTCACCGCATCGTCCACGGTCAGGTTCAGGATCGGATGATCGGGCGGAACCGGAGTGGGAGCCGTGGACACCATGGGAGCGATCATGGGAGTGGTGGTCGGTACCGCGGGGATCGCAGCGGGAACCGGCGTGGGGGTCGGATCCTGGACCGGAGCGGCCGCTCCCGAGATGGCGAGGACAAGGACTAGGGCAGTGGGGAACATCGACGTTTTCAGGCCTCCAAAGTTTCCGAAATAGGCGGTCGTGCGGCTTCCGCCCACGGAAGAGGGCGAATTATAGAGGGTGAACCCTTGCGAAGGCCTTACGTCGCCTTCACAAAGAGTCCAGCTTCTTAGGACTAGACGTCAGATCCAGTATGAAAGATCCGCGCCGTTCAATAAATGTCTGGAGAAAGGGCTCGAAAACCACGTCCTCTCAGCCGTTTGGAAGAAAAAAAGGGGCCGCCTCGAACAAGGCGGCCCCGGATACGACCGTTCGGAAACGAACGCTTGATCAGCTAGAAGCGAACGCGGAATTTACTTCCGCCGGAGCGCGGGGGTGCGGGGGGCTAAGCAGGCGTGCGTATACGTTGCGGCCCCCCGCCTAAAAATTAGAAGCGAACGCGGGCGGAGAAGGCGGCCTGCCAGCGGGAGCGCAGGTCGTCACGGTTGTACTTGATGTACGTCGGCAGGTTGATCGTATTGATGTTGTAGATGTACTTGCCGGTGGGCGCGTCGATCGACACGCCGATCGGAGCGAGGTCGTTGAACAGCGCGTAGTCGATCTGGCCCCACTTCGAGTTCAGGAAGTTCAACGCGTTCAGAAGGTCGACTTTGAGTTCGACGCTGCGGGAACCAACGGGGAACTTGAGCGCGGTGGACAGATCAAGGTTGTTCGTCCAGGGGCTGCGCAGAGCGTTCCTCGGGATGACTTGACCCTTGTACTTGCCGGCGCCGGATGCCTGCATGTACGCATCGAACTGGTCGTACGTCCCGTTGGTGAAGTTCACCTCGGAGGCACTCGCCGGGTAGTAGACAAGGTCGTTGCCGGTCTTCGTGTCGCCGTTGATGTCGGAGAGGAAGAGGAATGTGTACGGACGGCCGGACTGGCCGTTGTAGTACCCGCTCACCGTGAGGTTCGCCTGCTTCGCGAGCTTCCAGTTGTACGACACCGCCCCGCTGATGCGATGACCAGGAGAGAAGCGCGACTCGCTGAGCGGAGCCGCGTTGGAATCGCCGGGGACGTAGTTGTTGGCGAAGTTCGAAGCGGCCTGGTCGGAACCTCCGTCGTTCACCGAGTAGGACTTGCCATAGAGGTAGCTCGCGGTGAAGAAGAGGCCGTTACGGAACGGACGCTCGACCTTGCCGCTCACCGTCCAGGACTTGCCCTTGGTGGTGTTGGTCAGGAAGATGACGTCGGAGAGGCTCGAGACCTTTTTGGCGAAGACGGGACGGCCGTCGCTCGTGCGGGTCGTGGCGGACTTCGCGAAGTTCAGGTTCTGGTAGTCGATGTCCTGAAGCGTCTTGCCATAGATACCTTCCACTGTGCCGACCAGGCCGAAGAAGCCGAGCTCACGGTCATACGCCAGGTTGCCGCGGAGGAGCTGCGGATACTTGAAGTTCGGATCGACGAGGTCGATTTCGTTCGTGAACGTTCCGGCCGCGGCGCCCGTGACGACCGAAGGCTGCGCGTTGGGGTTGGCCACGAAGGGAATGCGGCTCGCGGTGTTGAACGA
>JBDTQB010000029.1:0-24614 GCA_039932395.1 Vicinamibacteria bacterium
GCCAGAACGCCAACATCAATGGCAGCCTGGACGTTTCCTCGAAGCAGGAAGTCATTGAAGTCACGGGAGAAGCTCCGCTGATCGACCTGCGCAGCAACTCGCGTACGAACAACTTCAATCAGGATGCCCTGCAGAACATCCCCTCCGCGCGCGATCCCTGGGTCATCCTCCAGCAGTCGGCCGGCATCGTGATGGACCGCGAGAACATCGGCGGCAACATGTCCGGACAGCAGTCCAACTTCATCGCTCGCGGCGCCGCGACGACGCAGCAGAAGTGGAACCTTGACGGCATCGACATCACGGACATGAGCGCCACCGGCGCCTCTCCCGTGTACTACGACTTCGACGCGTTCGACGAAATGCAGATCACCACGGGTGGCGCGGACGTCACCATGCAGACGGCCGGCGTCGGCGTGAACCTCATCACCAAGAGCGGTTCCGATAAGTTCAAGGGCTCAGCTCGTTACTACATCACCGACAAGAAATTCCAGAGCACGAACGTGACTGACAGCCTGCGCGCGTTGGGCGCCACGTCCGGCAATCCGATCCAGAACATCAAGGACTACGGCTTTGAAATGGGCGGACCGATCGTCAAGGGCAAGGCGTGGATCTGGGGCAGCTACGGCACCCAGGACATCAAGGTGGGCGTCAACGGCTTCTTCTTGAAGGAAGCCGAACAGGCGGGTTGCGGCATCGTGCGTACGGCAACTGGCGCGGTCAAGAGCAACGCGGACCTCGCGCTGGTTCCCTTCGACACGATCAAGAATTGCCTCAACACCGACCTCACGACCCTTGAGACGTTCAACCTGAAGTTCAACTATCGCATCTCCAGCAAAGACACCTTCTCCCTCTTCGCGAATAAGGCCGGCAAGATCCGCAATGCCCGCGGCGTTTCGGACACCTGCACGATCGACTGCTCCAATCGTCAGAAGGGTGTTGAGGATCCGGCCCTCGGCTCGAAGTATTGGAAGACCGGCGTCCCCAAGACCTACAAGGCTTCGCTGCGCCACATCTTCTCCGACCGCTTCCTGATGGAGTTCCAGTACGCGCACATCGGCAACAACTTCGTGCTCGATCATCATGACGACGCTCTGAAGACGGTTCAGCCTCTCGTCAACATCCAGACCGGCTTCCAGGATCGCTCCTCGACCGCTCAGCAGTTCGTCCGTCCGACCAACAGCTTCGATCTCACCGGTACCCGTTCGTCCTCGGGCTTCCTCGGCGGCGATCACGCGGTGAAGTTCGGCCTTCGCTACCGTCAGGATCGCGCGATCAGCACCAGCCACCGTGGGGGCAACATCGACGCACGCTTCAACGAAGTCTCAGGCGCCCTTGTTCCGGCCCAAGCCACGATCTACCGTGACTCGATCACCGACTACAACAGCTTCAATCAGTCCGCGTATCTGCAGGACACCTTCACCAAGAACAAGTTCACGATCATCGCGGGCGCTCGTTTCGATCGCCAGTGGGATCGCGCGAACACAGGTGCCGTCCCCCAGACGCCTATCTTCGGACAGATCACCCAGACGGGCTTGCCCTTCAACCAGCTTCCTTCCGTCACGTTCGCGGGTGCTGAATCCGGAGTGAAGTTCAATGATCTCGCGCCTCGCGTGGGCCTGACCTACGACGTCAAGGGTGATGGACACAGTGTTGTGAAGGTGAACTACGCTCGCTACGCCTCCCAGATTGCCGACGGCGATCTGTCCTCCACCTACAACCCGGTGGCCACGGCGACCGTTCGCTATCCGTGGACCGACCTCAACGGAGACAAGTTCGTTCAGCCAAACGAGATCAATATCTCGGGCGCTCCGCTGGCCCAGAGCGGCGGGTACAGCTACCTGAATCCGACCGCTCTCGCCACGTCGGGCCGGGTTGACACGAACCTGAAGAACGAGAAGACGGATGAACTGATCCTCGGCTTCGATAAGCAGTTCTCCAACTCGTTCGCCATGGGCATCGCCGGCATCTACCGGAAGTACGACAACTTCCGTTGGAGCGACCGAGACAACGTCACGGACGCGGACTTCAGCGCGGTTTCGTTCACTCCCGCCGCTTCAGCCTGCCCCGCCGCTCAGAATGCCCAGTGTCCTGCCGTGACCTACTACCAGCCGACCAGCAAGAACCTGTCGAACTTCCCGACCTTCATCGTTACGAATCGCCCCGGCGCGACGCGCAACTACAAGGGAATCGAGATCACCGGCCGCAAGCGGGTGAACAGTTTCAACATGAACGGCAGTTTCACGTTGAGCGACACCAAGTCGTTCTTCAAGCAGGGTTCGTTCGAGGATCCGACCAACATCGCGCAACTCGATGGCGCTCAGTACGCTCCTGAAACCTCGGGCTCGGGGCTCGGCAACGTGTTCCCCAACGCCAAGTGGATTCTCCGCGCCACCGCCTCCTACACCATCAAGTGGCAGAAGATCGGCATCGCGGCGAACTACAACGGCCGCAGCGGCTACCCCGCCCCGACCAGCATTCTGAGCCCGACCCGTATCAACGGTGCGGGAACCGCGACGGTGTACCTGGCACCCCTGGGCGACAACCGCCTGCCTGCCTTCCACAACCTCGATTTCCGGGTCGACAAGACCGTGAAGATCAAGGCTGCGAAGGTTGTGCTGTCGGCGGACGTCTTCAACGTTCTGAACAGCGACATCGTTCAGAGCATCCGCCTCACCCAGAACGCCACCACCGCGAATACGATCAGCTCTCTCGTCGCTCCGCGGGTCCTCCGCTTTGGCGCTCGTCTGAACTGGTAGTTCGCACCCGGCCTTACGCCGGTTCAGAGGCGGGACCCTTCGGGGTCCCGCCCTTTTTTTTGGCCAAAAATGTGACTGGATCACAAATGAATATGTATTGACTTCATATTGCCCAATCCTCATACTTCCTCTGGGTTCGACGAAGCCCGGGTTGGCCGGGTTTTGTGTCGGTTCCAAGGAGAAAACAAATGTCCTCAGAAAAGCGATTCCTGCCGAAGTACGTATCGAAGTCGTTCGCTGCCGGATTACTTGTGATTGCTTGTGCCACCGCGCTGACAGCGGCCCCCTTAGCTCATCCTCTAGATGATGGATGGATCGATTACTTGAGCGTGGGTTACTCCGGGGAGGCCGAGGCTCTGCAGACGGCGGCGGTTGCTAGACACAAAGGCGTCTTGTCAGTGTCCCGCTCGCTCACCGGTACTGTGAACCTGAGTTGCGGCGGCGGAGCGAGTGCCAGCAATGCTGATTCAGATATCTACATCACTATTACGATCTATGTCGACAGCTCACCCGTCGCCAGCGCCAACGGCTACGGTCCACACCCGACTGCCTATGCAGGAACGACCATCCCGGCGGTTTCCTACAACCGGTCGGTCACTTGTGACTTGGCTGGCCCGTTCAATACGGTGCAGGCCGACGACACGATCGTAGGCAGCTAGAGCCCTTCGTCGTTTCTGTCCAGGGCGAGGCGCCCCTCGGCCTCGCCCTGTTTTTTGCCTGGAACCACGCCTTCACCCCCACACACATCGACGGGTCGGCGATAGGATGGTGTCATGGGACGACTCATCGAGCTGATCACGGACATCGCTGCGTCCGCCGACGAACACGGAACGGCGCTCAAGCTTCCGACCACTGAATTTGACCGCTTGCGTGACGACTGGGGCGACGACGAGATCGAAGACGCTTTGGCCCTGGCCCAGACCGCGTTCCACCACGAGGCAGTCAATGAAGCGGCCGATTCGCTCTCCGCTCGCGTGATGGAGATCCTGGGCCTGTTCGCCGACGAGGGCCTCTTCAAGGCCGCGACGGAGCCCGGTGCGCCGGTGCCCGTCGAAGCCCTCGCTCATCTCGCTAGAAGCGTCGACTACCTCGAAGAGGCCTTGACTCTGGTGAGGGATGCGCCGCCGCCCGACCGGACGAAATTTGACAAGCTGCGCGAACGACTTGCGAACCATGGCATCGAGGATGAGATGGGCCCGATCGCTGCCATCTCCCCCGCCCTCGATGACGACGACGACGAGATAGAGCACTGAGACGCCGCTTCTTGGTATAAAGAAGCCATAAGCTGAGACGTCCCTGCGGCAATCCCTCACCCCAACCCAAAATCTCTCAAAGGAGAACGAACCGCGCTAAGCGTCGCCCCACAAGGCCCTGAGCGCGCGTGCAATTGTTATGGCGGAACACATCGTACTGGCCGAGATGACCTGGCCCGAAGTTCAAGAGGCCACCGAAGACAAGAAGTCCGTAGCCCTTGTCCCAGTCGGCGCAACCGAGGCCCACGGACCTCACCTCCCCCTCGCCACCGCCACCTACCTGGCCATCGACGCGGCAAAGCGCACCGCGCGCAAGCTGAAGCCCCACGGTGTGAGCGCCGTCGTCTTCCCGAACATCTCCTACAGCGTCGCTGAACGCGCTGCCGACTTTCCCGGCACGCTCTCGCTCTCGCGCGAAACGGCCGTCGCCTTTCTCAAGGATGTGGCGCAAAACGCGACTAAGAACTTCCGCGCCGTTGCGTTCATCAACACCCACATGGACCCAGCACATCTCGAGGTGCTGAAGCAGGTGGTCGAGGAGTCGAAGAAAGCCGGCGTCTCGGCGTGCTTCGTCGATCTCACGCGCAAGCGCTGGGCCCAGCAGCTCGGTGACGTCTTCCAGAAGGGCGACCATGCGGGCGCCTTCGAGACCTCCGCGATGATGGCGCTGAACCTTCCTCTCGTGCGCGAGCACGAGCGCATCAGCATCCCGCCGATGGAGGGCCTGGTCGCCGCGATGAAGAAGGGTGGCAAGACCTTCAAGGAGATGGGCGGAGAAGATGCGTACTTTGGAGATCCGGGCGCTGCCGGCATCGAAGAGGGCGAGAACATCCTCGAACAGGTCGCTGAGATCTGCTCAGTGTCCGTGATGGAGCATCTCGCGAGCAAGGCGTAGGCCTGGGACGTCGACGTTCGACCGTCCCCATCCTGATCAAAAGCAAAAGGCGCGCCCCAAAAGGCGCGCCTTAGTTTTTCGGGAGCGAAGCGACACGCCCCCCGCTTCGCCTACGCCTTCTTGGGACGACCCATCATGAAGAGTACGCCGGAGACCACGAGCGCCACCGCGCCCACCACGACTGCGGTCATGGCGTCAGTGTGAATCTCATGCCACTTCGCGGTGGTCTCTCCGGTGATGCCGAGGACGGTCATGAGGCCGACGAGGAGGATCCAGAACCCGTTGAAGAGGCCCAGGCCACCCCACATCATGAGGAAGTCACTGCTCTTCTCAGAAGAGGTCTTCTTGCCTTCAAGAGCCGGGTTGTACAGCGGCGAGTGCGTGCGGCTATAGAACCAGTAGATCAGCATGCCGATGTCGAGCCAGATCAGAAAACGCAGCCAGGTGATCACGGCAAGAGAGAGCATCAAGTAAGCGCACGAGATGACGCCGAGGACCGGAGTGAGTTTCCCGCCGGGCGCGGTGAAGGGCCGCTTCACATCGGGACGCGTGACCCGCAGAACCATGACGGCCGCGCACACGATGACGAACGCGAACAGCGTGCCGATGCTGGTCATTTCGCCGACCACTTCGATGCGGGTGAGACCCGCGACCAGGGCGACGATGACGCAAGTGATGATGGTGGTGATGTAGGGCGTGCCGTATTTCGGATGCACCTTCGAGATGCCGGGAGGCAGGAGCAGGTCGCGACTCATCGAGAAGAAGATGCGCGGCTGGCTCATGAGCATCACGAGGAGAACGCTGGTGATGCCTGCGACGGCGCCGGCGGACACCAGAGCGTCGGCCCAGCCGATGTGAAGCGATCCAAGCACGTAGCCGACGGGAGCGTTGAGGAAGCGCGTGACTTCCTCAGCGGTCTGCTGGAACACTCCCGGCAGCGACGCGGCGTTGCTGCGGTATTGCGTGACTGGAACGATGCCGGAGAGCACCGCGGCCACCGCGATGTAGAGCACGGTGCAGATACCGAGCGACGCAATGATGCCGATGGGCAGGTCGCGTTGGGGGTTTTTCGCCTCTTCGGCCGTGGTCGAGACAGCATCGAAGCCGATGTACGCGAAGAAGACAACCGCGGCGGCGCCCATGATGCCTGACCAGCCGTAAGGAGCGTAGGGCGTCCAGTTGGCGGTCTGAACGTGCGTGAAGCCCACGGCCAGGAAGATCAGAACGGCGAGCAGCTTGATGAAGACCATCACAGCATTGAATCGCGCGCTCTCGCGCACGCCCACCACCAGAAGGATCATGATGAGGAGCACGATGATCACGGCCGGAAGGTTGATCACCGCGCCCGGAAGAATGCCGGGGCCCGCCTGCATCCAGGTCGGAAGCACGATGCCCGCGCTAAGCAGCACACGTTGGAAGTTTCCGCTCCAGCCGATGGCGACGGTCATGGACCCGACGGCGTATTCGAGAATCAAGTCCCAGCCGATCATCCAGGCGACCACTTCGCCAAGGGTCGCGTAGGCATAGGTGTAGGCGCTGCCCGCGACGGGGATCATCGAGGCGAACTCGGCGTAGCAAAGAGCGGCGAATCCGCAGGCGAGACCGGCCATCACGTAGGAGAGAGTGATCGCGGGACCCGCCTGGTTCGCGGCGGCTGTCCCGGTCAAGACGAAGATGCCCGTTCCGATGATCGCGCCGATGCCGAGGAGCGTGAGGTCGAGGGCGGTCAGCGTGCGCCTGAGCCCCTTGCTCTTCTCAATGTCACCGGTCAGCTGCTCCAGCGATTTTGTCTGAAAAATATTGGCTGCCATGAAGTCTCCAGAGGAACGGTTTCATTTTCTCGAAGACCACTGCGCCCAGTAGCCTTCGACGGGTTCCAGGCAGTATAGCTACAATAAAAGGCTCAATCTGAGAGTCAACAAGGAGAAAGAACGAATGAATTTCATGCAGAAAGCGGCCTTTGTGGTCGCGCTGGGAGCTACCGTCGCGGTGGCGCAGGAAACGCGGGGAGACGCCAAGGCGACCGTCGCAGGCAAGTCCGTCGCGGTTGAATATGGGCGTCCCGTCCTCGCGGGTCGCGACATGCTCGGCCAGGCCAAGGCGGGAACGCCGTGGCGCATGGGGTCCGGTTCGCCGACCTCTCTCAAGACCGACGCGGATCTCATGTTCGGCTCGGTCGCTGTGCCGAAGGGCAGCTACATCCTGACCGCGGTCAAAGACGAAAAGGGCTCCTGGTCGGTGATCGCGTCCAAGGCCGAAGGTGGCGCCAAGGTCGCCGAGATTCCGCTCAAGTCTGAAACGCTCAAAGAGTCGGTCGACATGTTCACCATTGCTCTGACCGGCAAGGGAAGCACGGGCGACTTTTCGATGATGTGGGGCACCGCCAAAATGTCGGCGGCGTTCACCGGCAAGTAGTCACTCGTTTTCGTTCGACGCACCGGGCCTTTCGCGGTCGTCGCGAAGGGCCCTTCGTGTATCTAACCGACCGGGGTGTCGATCTTGTGGTCGCGCGTCTCGCGAATCATCACGCCGCCGACGACCAGCGTGATCACGCAGATGACGATGGGATAAATCAGGCCGGCGTAGATGGCGTTGTCGCCAAACATCGTTTTGGCCCACGCCGACGTGGTCGCGGCCGTCGCGATGAGAGGAAGGAAGCCGCCGAACCATCCGTTGCCCAGGTGATACGGCAGCGACATCGACGTGTACCGAATCGAGGTCGGGAAGAGTTCAACCAGAAAAGCGGCGATCGGCCCGTAGACCATCGCGACGTAGATCATCTGAATCCAGACGATGCCGATGAGACCCAGCATGGCCGATGTGGACAATGACGTCACGGCGGGGACGAGATCCGGATTCCCGAGCGATCGCATCGCGGCGTACAGGGGCAGGTAGGTCAGCGCCGCCAGCGCGCATCCGCTCAGCATGATCCTCTTGCGGCCCACGCGATCGGATAGCCATCCGAAGAACAGGATGAACGGCGTGCCCAGGGCGAGTGCCACCGCAATGACCGTATACGCCAGCGTCCAGTGCAGGTTGAGCGGCTTCTGCAGGAAGGTGAGCGCGTAGAACTGTCCGGTGTACCAGACAACACCCTGTCCCGCCGCCGCACCGAACAGGGCGATGAGTACGAGGCGGCGATTCGCCGGGTTCGCGAAGCTCTCCTTCAAGGGGTTCTTTGAAACGCGGCCTTCTTTTTTGAGCCGCGCGAAGAGCGGTGACTCCTTCATCTTCACGCGGATGTAGAGCGAAACTGCGAGCAGCACGAACGAGGCAAGAAACGGAATGCGCCAGGCGAAGTCCTTGAACTCCGCCGGCGAGTAGATCGAGCGACACAGGCCGATCACGCCGAGCGAAAGAAAGAAACCGAGAGTCGCGGTGGTCTGAATGAAGCTCGTGTAGAAGCCGCGCTGCTTATCGGGCACGTGCTCGGCGACGTACGTCGCCGCGCCCCCGTATTCCCCGCCGAGTGCGAGGCCCTGAAGCAAGCGCAGAGTTACGAGCAGGAGGGGCGCCAGCAGGCCTGCCGTCGCGTAAGTCGGCAGGAATCCGATGAAAGCGGTGGAAAGGCCCATCGTCACCATGGTGACCAGGAAGGTGTATTTCCTTCCCACCAGATCTCCGATGCGCCCGAACACGATGGCGCCCAGCGGCCGAACCCCGAAACCCGCGCCGAAAGTCGCGAGACTTGCGAGCAAGGCGGCAGTGTCATTCCCGGGCGGGAAGAAGAGCTCCCCAAAGAAGATGGCGAGTGAGCCGTAGAGATAGAAGTCGTACCACTCGAACAGCGTGCCAGCACTCGCGGCCACGATGACCCGCCAGAGTCCGCTTTCCCCGGCGGATTCCTCTTCGCGCGCAGTCGTCATCTCTGCGCCACCGGAATGACGAGCTTGAGCCCGGAGAGTACCTCGGAAAAGCTCATCACCTTGACGTCCACGAGGCCGGTGGCCAGCCCAAAGCGTCGGATGTCATCTTCGCGAAACTCCTTGCGGCCCTTGGGCCAGATGGCCCAGATCATGCCATACGGGACGATACGTTTTCGGGCGTCGGGCAGTCGAGACAGATCTTCAGCAGAGTCGAGGCGGGCGAGAATCATGTCGTAGGGTCCTACACCCAGCCTAGCCGCGACCTTCCCGCCGGCGCCAGTGAGTTCTTCGACGAGCGCCTTGTCTTTGATCCCGATCAGCGCGATGCGCGTCTGTGGCTTGACGCCCAGCTTCTCGGTTCGACCGCGCGGATAGCGGATCTTGAGCGCCCACGTTTGGGATGCTTTGCCCAGAGCGAGCGAAACTTCCCCTCCTTTGTGTCGGATGCTGAGCACTCCAGCTTGAGCACCGACGCCGAGGATGTCGGCGAAAGCGATGTTGATCTTTTTCGTCGGCGCGAGCGTGAGGCGCAACTCGGCCGGCTCCAGGTGGGCGTGTCCAGTGACGACCCGGCCCCCCATGGTGATCTTGCAGTCGGCAGTCAGTCCCATCGGTCGAACTCCTGATCAGGCGGACGTGACTTTCAGATCAGGCCCTGAATCTCTTCAGGGTCTTTGAACTTCAGGGCGGTCAGGGCGGACAGGATCGCGCGTGCACAACCGCGGCAATGGTCGAGCTCCGGGTAGCCGACGGGTTGATCGACAAAGGTCAAGTGAAACGCTTCGTCCTGAGCGGTGTTGTGCGCCGTGCAGGCTCCGCCTTCGACGCGGTGCGGCGGACGGCGCTCGTACTTGAAGCCGGACAGGCCCGGAAAGGTCTTGTCGAGAAGGTGTTCGACCACGCGCACGATGCGGTCTTTGTCGTAACCCAAAAGGCGCGAGTCGGCGCGCACGGAGACTTCCGTTCCCCGATCCGTCCATGCGACCGCAATTCCGAGGGACGTCCCCTCGATGCGCAGCAGGTCGCTCGCGATTTCGGCGATGACGTCACGATGCTCATCCGGCACCCGGCCAATGGGCGCGATCTTCACGGCACCCTGACTCATCATCCACTGCGTGGACACTGACTTGTACGTGTACCACTCGGGCGGGACACGGTAGTCACGCAACTCGGCCAGGATGTCGCGGGTCTCTTCGTCGCGCGTCAGTTTCTCGAACATACGGAAATCGAGAGCGGTCGATCCATGCAGAAGCGCGCTGGTATCCGTATAGATGCCGAGCGCGGCCGCGGCCTTGCCCTTCGGGCCGATATCGTCCCACACGCCAAATGCAAGGCCGACGGCGGCCATGAAGGCCGAGGTGGATCCGACAGGGAGGCCCACGAACGCATGGCGGATGGAACGGACGCCTCGCTCGGCGCTCTGACGCTCGACCTCTTCAAGCCCGGTGTGATGATCGGCCACGAAAAGGAAGTCGCGTTCCGCAAGCACACCCGCGGTGTTGCGCGCGCCAAGGGGCGGCGACGCATCGACCATGCAGGCCAGGCCGCGCTCAATCCGGCCTTCATTGGGGTGGAAGAAGTCGATGCCACAGACCTTCACCATCTGAACGTTCTGAGGATGACCCAAAGCACCGGTGAGAATGTGGACGCGCTCGGCGCCCAGCTTCTTGAGGATCGCGGCCAGCAGGACCGCGCTGCCGAAGGCGTCGGGGTCTCCCGTCCATTGCGTGAAAATATTGACGCCGCGATCCCGGATCAGGGGCGCCGAACGCTTGAGTCCAGCGTAGGCCGAGTAAGCAAGACGAAGAAGCTCAAGGTTGTTCCGGGTGAAGCGCCGACCGAACGGAATGCCGAACTTGGACAGGACGCGCGCGACGCCCGGGAGTCGGCCCGAAGAGGCAAGGCTCCGCCGGATCGCGCGCTTCGACTTCGGCGCGCGAACGGCGTTCGCCCCACCCTGTGTGTTCAATAGAACAGCCTTCCAGACGCCGCGTACTCGCTCAAAATGGGGGCCGGCTCGAAGCGCGCTCCATGCTCGCCCTGCAGGCGCTTGAGCGTTTCGAGCACGGTCTTCGCTCCAAGTTTGTCGATGGAGCGGAAAGGACCTCCCCACCACGGGGGGAATCCGAGTCCGAAGATCGCGCCGACGTCACCATCGACGGGCTTGCGGAGAATCCCTTCCTGAAGGCAGTAGGCCGACTCGTTGAGGAAGGCGTGGAAGAGGCGCTCCTGAATCACCTTGGGATCGACGACCTTCTGCCCTGCGCCCGAAGGCATCAACGCGTAGACGGACGTATCGACGTCCTTCGACTTCACACCGTTCTCGTAGCGGTAGAAGCCCTTGCTGTTCTTGCGTCCGAAGCGACCGTCCTGAACCACCTTGGTCATCGCCGCAGGGGGATCCATGCGGGCGCCAAAAGCATCGTGAAGGATCTTCTGGATCTTGGCGCCCACGTCAATGCCGACTTCATCGAGCAAAGTGATCGGCCCGACCGGGAAACCGAAATCCTTCATCGCCTTGTCGATGGCTTCCACCGCGACGCCCTCCTGAAGGAGATGCGCCGCCTCATTCATATAGGGCGCGAGCGCGCGGGTGGTGAAGAAGCCTGGCCCGTCGCTCACCACGATCACGTGTTTGCCGATCTTCCGGCCGAACGCCACCGCGACTTCAGTGGCATGACGCGATGTGTCTTTCGTCTCGATGATCTCGAGCAGCGGCATCTTATGGACGGGTGAGAAGAAGTGCATGCCGAGAACGAGGTCTTTGCGCTTCGCGTTCACTGCGATGTCGGTGATGGGCAGGGATGAGGTGTTCGAGGCGAAGACACAGGTCTCGGACGTCGCCTCTTCCGTTTCCTTCAAGACCTGACGCTTGACCTTGAGGTCCTCGAAGACCGCTTCGATGACCAGGTCGGCCTGCTTGAAGCCGCTGTAGTCCGTCGTGACAGACACGCGGTCCATGCGCTGACCGACATCCCGAAACGTCAGGCTCTTGCGCTTCCGGCGCTCGTCCCAGATGCCACGAACATAGCCAAGGCCGCGGCTGACGCTTGCATCATCGCGGTCCTTCATGCGCGCTCGCATGCCGGACTCGGCCGCGATGCCTGCGATGCCCGCACCCATCAAGCCGGCGCCGAGGATGCAGACCTTGTCGATCCGTGGTGGCGGCTCGGGAAGCGGAACGGCCTTCTTGATGTCCTGGGTGGCGAAGAAGACGTTGACCAGCGCGCGCGAGACATCGCCCACAAGCAGATCCGCGAAGGCCTTGCGCTCGAGGGCGAGCCCTTCCGCGAGGGACGCTGCCGTTCCGTCTTTCACCACATCGATCGCGCGCAGGGGAGCGGGATAATGGCCGCCCGTCTTCGCCATGACGGTCGAACGAGCCTTGGAGAAAATCACGGGCCGCGCCAGCTTCTCGAACAGGCTGATTCCGGGGCGCTCGGGCTTTTTGCCCGCTGCGATCGAAAGAGCCAAGGCCGCCGCGCGATCCTCGAGCAGCGACTTCGGAACGACTTCGTCGACCAGGCCGGCGCGCAGCGCCTTCGTCGCTTTAAGATTGCGCGCGCTGAGAATCATGTCAAGGCTGGTGGCGAGCCCGATGAGGCGCGGAAGGCGCTGCGTCCCGCCCATGCCGGGGACGAGTCCCAGTTGAACCTCGGGAAGTCCGATGGAGGTTTTTGGGTCATCGGTGGCGACGCGGCCGGCGCAGGCGAGGGACAACTCCGTTCCACCACCCAGGCAGACGCCGTTGATGGCGGCGATGAAGGGAACCTTCGAGGCTTCGATGCGATCAAGCAGCGCGTGACCCTTGCCAGCAAGAGCCATCGCCTCTTCGGCCGAGGCAACCTTCACGAACTCTTTGATATCCGCACCCGCGATAAAACCTTCGGGCTTGCCGCTGATGATCACGACGCCCCGAACGCCGCGGTCCTTCTCGATCTCCTGGAACAGGTTGTTGAACTCGTCGAGCAGGCCGAGGGAGAGGACATTGAGCTTCTCGCCCGGAACGTCAAGGGATACGACGAGGACGCCGTCATCGCGGCGGCGCGTGGTGAGCATTCCAGTCATTGAATCACTCCAGTCTCGCGCAGTTTTCTGATCCGCACTTTTGAATAGCCTAGCGAGGACAGGACGTCGCTCGTGTGTTCTCCGTGGCGCGGGGCACGCTTCCGGCTCGAACGCCGCGTGATCTGCGGCAGAAACGTCGGGGACAGGAACGTTCCGCGCGCGGTCTTCTGCGGGCTGAAGGCCTGACGCGACCGGACCTGGGGATCGACCATCACTTCGCGAACACTCAGGACAGGCGACACGCAGGCGTTGAGCGGACCAAGAATCGCCATCCATTGAGCGCGGGTTTTCGTTCGAAGTTTGCGCTCGAAGTCGCTGATGATCGCCGCCTGTTTCGCCGCGGACCATTGACGCCCACCGTAGTCAGGGAAGCCAAGCCGGTCGCAGATCGCCTTCCAGAAAGGAGGCTCCAGCGCTCCGACGGCGATGCTCTTTCCATCGGCGCACTCGTAGAGCCGGTAGCACGCGTGGGTTCCCCAAAGCTCGTCGTGCTCGTGAGCGCCGGCGGACAACGAACGAACCAGGGGCGCCGAGAGCAGGGCGAGCGCGCCGTCGAGAATGGACAGATCAATCACGCCGCCCCGGTAACGCGGACGCCCGAGATCCTTCAGCTTGGCAAGAATCGCAACGAGCGTCAGCAGACCCGAGGCGGTGTCGGCGGGCAAGCCTTTGGGCACGGAGCCCGCTCCGCCAAGCAGACCGGCCTCGCCCATGACATTGAGGTCATGGGTGGCGTGATTGGCCTTGGGACCGGTCGCACCGTAGCCAGACAAGCTCACGAAGAGAAGTTTCGGAGCGATGCGTCGCAGCCGAGGGGAGTCGAGGCCGAGGCGCTTCATCACTCCCGGGCGAAAACTCTCGACCAGAATGTCACTCTGCTTCGCGAGAGCCTTCACGATGGAGAGGCCTTCGGCTGACTTCAGGTCAAGGGCGACGCTCTGTTTGCCGCGATTGAGCCACGCGTGGAGCGCGCCTTCTGTGCCATCGGGAACTGCCGGCGCCATGCCGCGGGTGGGATCGCCAAACCCCGGCTCTTCGATCTTCACCACTTTGGCGCCAAGGTCGGCGAGCGCCGCAGTGACGTAAGGACCCGGGAGATGGCGGGACAAGTCGAGAACGCGCACGCCCGAGAGTGGAAGCGCCGGCATCAGCGCGCGATAGCCGCCGCTCCGCGCCGGGTCAAGATGTGTCGCGAAGAAAGGGCGGGCATCGCGTCGATCAACGCTCGAGAATCATCGCGAAGCCCATGCCGCCCTGGGCGCACACCGAAATCAGACCGTACTTCGACTGACGGCGGGTCATCTCATGACCGAGCAGGCCCGTGATGCGCGCGCCGGTCGCGCCGAACGGATGGCCGATGGCGATGGAACTGCCGCAGACATTGAGCTTCGCGCGATCGACCCGACCCACCCGCCCACTCCGCCCGAGACGTTCCTTCGCGAAGACATCGCTCTCAAGCGCCTGGATGTTGGACGCGACCTGCGCGCCGAACGCCTCATGCATCTCGATCAGATCCATGTCTTCAAGCTTGAGCCCCGCGCGATCGAGCGCCATGGGGATGGCAAGTGCCGGCCCCATCAAAAGCTGCCACGCAGGGTCAACCGCGGCAACCGCCCACGACTTGATGTACGCAAGTGGTGTGTAGCCAAGCGCTTTCGCCTTCTCTTCCGACATGAGAAGGACGGCGGCGGCGCCGTCGGTCAACGGAGAGGTGTTGCCGGCGGTGACGGATCCGAAGCGGCGATCAAACACCGGCTTGAGCTTACCCAGCGCTTCCATCGAGGTATCCGCGCGAATCAAAGTGTCGGTTGTCGCAGTGACGGCGTACTTCGGCGGGATGTGGACCGGAGCAATCTCGACGCCGAGACGGCCATCGTCGCGCGCTCTCGCCGCGTTCTGATGCGATAGAAACGCGATCTCGTCCTGTTCCTGACGTGAGATGCCATTGTCCTTGGCCATCTGCTCGGCCGACTGGCCCATCGATAAACCAGTGGACGGCTCAGCGATCGCCGGCGTCTCCGGAATGAAGTCTTTCGGACGCACGCGGCTGAAGGCGGCCACCCGAGCCCCGAGGGTTCGGGCCTTGGACGCGGCGATCAGCGCGTTCGTCATGCCCTTCGAATGGAGGATGGGCACGGAGGAAAGGGATTCGGCGCCGCCCGCGATGCCCACGTCGATGTGCCCCATCAGGATGGACGACGCGACGTCGGCGATGGCCTGATTGGCCGAGGCGCAGGCGCGATTCACCGTGTAGGCGGGAACGCCTTTTGGCAGCAGCGCACCCAGGCCGGTTTCGCGGGCCAGATTGGGAGCCTTCACCGAAGGAATGACCTGGCCCATCACGAGGGAGCCGATGACCTTGGGATCGATGCCGCTGCGTTCGATCAACTCGCGGACGGCGACTTTCGCGAGATCGACGGCACTCAGATCTTTGAACACCTCACCCGCTTTGGCAAACGGAGTGCGGCAAGAGGCGACAAGAGCAACGCGGCCGGTCATTTGGATTCGAGAGTCTACCGTGAGCGACTCAGCGAGCCTGTCCGGCGGGAGGAGGCTCGGGAGTGACGTCGATGATCGCGTCCTTCGCCGAACCCTTCGCCGAACCGGTGGACGATGCGCCGGGCCTGGGAGCGGGATCAGGGGTCTTCGGAGCCGCGCCAAACAGCAGAGCGAACGCGCCGAGCAGGAAGGCGATGTCATCAAGCCAGCCGATCACGGGCGCGACGTCGGGAATGATATCCACCGGCATCAGCAGATAAAAGATAGCCCCCACCACCAGGAACTTCGGCAGTTTCGAGACGCGCGGATTGCGCATCAGGGCGATGATCGTCTTGAGTCGCGAGAGCATCTGTTCTGAGCTTCGGTCTACAAATATGGAGTGGGCGTCGGCACGGGCGCCGGTGCGCGAATCGGCTCTGGATGAAACATCGAAGGAGGCGTCGGCAAAGCGGCCGGACCAAGTGGCGAAACCGGACCCGTGGAGGCAGGTGGAACCTCGAAGAGCAGCGGCGACGTCTCCGAACCGACGGAGAACGACTTCATGTCTTTCTCTGAGTACTCCGGCTTGAACACGATCCGCGGCGAGATGGTCATGATGATGTCCGTCTCGAGCGCGTCCTTCTGGTTGCGACCGAAGAGACGACCGAGCAAGGGCACATTGGAGAGGCCCGGCACGCTGGAGAGCGAGGTGCGTTCACGGTCGGTGATCAGCCCCGCCAGGATGTTGGTCTCGCCATCGCGCAGACGCAGAACGGAATTCACCGTGCGATTGCTGAAGGTTGGAAGGTCGTTGTAGCCGGGCGCGCCGACCGACGAGATTTCCAGCTTCAACTGAAGACTGATGTCGCCATCCTGGTGCACGCGGGGCGTGATGTCGATATTGACGCCGACATTCTTGTACTCGAAGGACGTGATGGGCTGCTGGGCGACTCCGCCGGTGGCGATGGCGGCGAACGTGGTCACAGGAACCGGAACCTGATCGCCGAAGCGGGCGCTCGCGGTTTGTCCCTCCGTCACGCGCAGCTGGGGATTGGCAAGCAGTCGTGAGGAACTGTCGGTCCGGAGCAGACGGTAGATCACGCCAGGCAGACCGGACACGATGATGTTGCTCTTCTTGTAGGGCTCGCTGCCTTCGAGCTTCACAACCTTGGAGAGGTCGGGAAAAGCGCCCCCCGACAGGCCGGACGTAATGGTCGACGAGAGCGCGCTCCCGTTGATCGAATTGATCTCAATGCCGTAGTCGAGAAGCTTCTGTCGGTTGACTTCGAGAATCTCCACTTCCACCACGACTTCCCCGCGGCGCTTGTCGAGGGCTTCGATGATGCGCTCGGCCGCGGCGACCTTCTCCGGAGTGTCGTTGATGGTCAGAGCGTTTCCGCTGGCGAGGGGCGCCACCCGACGAGCCCCGAGGGAGATGCGAAGCACATCGACCACTTCCTTCAGGTCGGCGGTCGACAGATAGAACGTCTTGACGATCTGGTCTTCGTAGTCCCGACGCTTGTTGGGCGTGTCGGGAATGACCTGTACCAGTTTGGGACCGATGACACGCACGAAGGTCTTGCTCGCCATGGAGATGGCCTTGAGCGCCTGTTCGAACGGAGCGTCCTTCAGTTCAAGGGTGACGGGTGACGCGGGCGGCGTCGACTCAAACACGAAATTCACGCCCACGACGAGACCAAGCGTCTTGTAGGCCTCCTTTACATCCGCGCCTTCAAACTTGAAGCTCATGGGCGTGTCGAGGGCCGGTTCGATCTCAAGACCCGGCAGGCTGCGTTCGCGCGCGGACTCCTTGATCTGAGCGACCGTCTTCGGCATCAGACCCGCGGCGCGGCTCTTCTGAACCTGCGCCATTTCATCGACCAGGCCCGGCTGTGAACCATC
This sequence comes from Vicinamibacteria bacterium, assembly GCA_039932395.1. Taxonomy (GTDB): domain Bacteria; phylum Acidobacteriota; class Vicinamibacteria; order Fen-336; family JAGNNV01; genus JAGNNV01. The sequence goes on from JBDTQB010000029.1 coordinate 17,219, forward strand.
GAGGTCCAGGGCGAGCTGATACTCGTCGAGCGCGTCTTTGAACAGGCCACGGGCGGCGAGGCGCCTTCCGGCGGTCACGTGCGCTTCGGAAGAGCGGCGACGGGCGCGATCAAGGGCGAGGCGCGCGTCGAGCGAGCCCGGCTTCTCTTTGAGCGCTTTGGAGTATTCCAGAGTCGCGCGATCCCAATCTCCCAGACGCTCGGCCTTCTCGCCCGCGCGCAGAGACGCCGAAGTCGCGCAGCCAAGGGTGGCGCACAACAGGGCGGCGAGCGGCGCGAGCACAGTGCGTCTCATCATGAAATTACCTCAACGCCTTTGGGGACATTGAATCGGAACTCGGAGTCCTTCAAACCCACGTTTTCCTTGAAGGCGCTGAAGACCATCCGGCTGCTCGATCCTTCGGCGTTGTGAATCTCCAGAGCGAGAAGCTTCAGCGAGGCATCGAGCACGATGGCGATACTTGTGACGTTCGCATCCTTCTCTTCGTCTTTGGGGACGAGCAGAAACTTGCGGCCGAGCGGATCGGCTTCCTCGCCCGTGCAATTGAAATGTTCCAGCAAATGGCCCTCGGCAAGAATGCGCGCGGTGGCCCGCCGGTCGCCCTTCTGGTTCTGGACCATGACCTGCTTGTCGCGCGGGACGTAGAAGTAGTAGCTGTCTCCGTCCGCCACGAAAAGCTTCTTCTCGGGCTTCTGGTATTCGAACAACATGCGCGAAGGCCGCTTGACCTTGACCGTGCCCGACTCCACGATGGCCCGGCCGAGCGCGCTCGAGCGATAGGTCTGGGTGAACGTTCCGGTGAAGTCGCGCACACTTCGGCTGCGGGCGTCGAAGGCGGCGAGCGTCGCCTGCGGGTCGAGCGCTCCTGCCTCGGGTTTCGCGGAGGGCGGTTGTGCTATGGCCGCAAGGGACGCGGCCAGGGCGAGGGTCAGGATCACCGGAGGATGATAGACCGGAGGGGCTTCGAACGCCGGATCGACGGAACTCCGTCGGCCCGCGGGAAGGGACTAACGGCCGCCGCCGCCCGCTTCCTTGCCCGCATCCTTCTTCACGGCGCCCGTGTCGCAGGAGACGCACTTGTGATTGTTCTTGGCTCCCAGGCCCTCGAGGAGGGCGATGGTGGCCGGGAACGGCTCGATGCGGGAGACGGGTGCGTTCGCCATATCGACCGTGGTGCGGCCTTCACGACTGACCGCCATCACGTTCGCTCCGTGAGCCACAAGATAAGTGATCATCTCGTTGTCGCCTCTGGCGGCGGCATGGTGCAGCGCCGTATTGCCTTCATGGTCGTAGGCATTCACGTCGGCGTGAAGATCCTCAACCAGATACTTCACCGCAGCCAGCATTCCGGTCGGAGCAAAGCGATGGGAGTTGGCCGCGAAGCCTTCCCCATAGCCAACGCCGGCGGCGGCCTGGAGAGGCGTGATCGCGGGGCCACCCACCGGAACCGGAGGGAGGCCGGAGACATCCTTGATCTCGCGCGCCGCGTCGCCCGTGCGCGGACGCCCGGGGATCTTCATGGTGCGGATATTGGGGTCGGCGCCATGGGCGACCAGGAGCTTCATCGCGTCGACGTCGGACGCGTAGGCGGCGCGCCAGAACGCGGTGGCGCCGGTTTCATCCACGCCCGACAGGTCGAAGTTGTAACCCTGATACCAGACCTTTTTTGTGATCCGCGTGTTCACCTTCGCGCCCTTTTCGATCAGCGCCTTCATGAAGTCCAGATAGGAGGTCTGCTGCTGCGCGTAGGCGCGGGGCTGCGGATAGCCGGCCTTGGGAGCCCACTGAACATTCACCGTGGCGTAGAGCGGAGCCACACCATTCTCGCTCGCGAGGTTGGGATCGGCGCCGTGTTCAAGGAGGTACAGACCAAGATCGAAGCGGCCGTTGACCGTCGCCATCAGAAGCGGGCTGGTCTTGTCGCCGCCACTGACCTGATTCACGTCGGCGCCGGCTTCAATCATGGTCTTGACCACATCGACCTGACCCTGGCGGATGGAGAGAAGAAGCGGGGTCATTCCACCGGTGTAAGCGACCATCTCGTTGTAGAGAAAGGGGCGATCGACACCTCCGACCAGGGGTTTCTTGGGAGCGGCGGGCGCAGCGGCTGCCGTCTTGGTCGCATCAACCGCCGGCTTCGCGCCTGAGGCCGCGGGCCTGGTGTCGGGAGTCTTGGGAGCGGACTTCTGATCAACGGGCGGCTTCGTCGCGGACGCGGGATCGTTCAACGCAACCTTCGGCGGACCGTCCTTCATGACAGGCTGGGCGGTGGCGGCCTGAGACTTCGCCATCTTGGCGTCCGTCTTGTCGGCGGGCTTGGTCGCGGTGCTCGTCTCCGGCTCGGCCTCCGCGTCCGCGGCGGGGGCCGGGGCGGCACTCATCGTCATCGTGGTGGCGCCCCCCAAGCCGGCAGCCTTGGCGGCATCGGTGACGGCATCCGGCTTGGCGGGCGCAGGCGCAGGCGCGGCGCTTTCGCCTTCCGGCTTCTTCGCAGCAGGGGTCGCAGGAGCCACACCGGCGGCGGCGGCAAAGGCCTCTTCCGCTTCCTTCGTGAACGCCCAAAGGTCGACGACTTTGGTCGAGACTTTCATGTCGGCGCCGCGGGACAGCAGGAGCTTGACTGCGTCATTGCGACCCTTGGCCGCGGCGAACATCAGCGCGGTTTCATTCCGCGCCTTCTCTTTGGCCGCGACGTCGGCGCCTTTCTCAAGCAACAAACGAACGGCCACGACGTTGCCGGAGGCCGCCGCGAACATCAGAGGCGACGTGCCGTTGGTGGTGGCCGCGTTGGGATCGGCTCCGCCTTTGAGCAGAGTCTCGACCATGGCCGCGTCACCATTCTTCGCCGCGATCAACAGCGGCGTGTAACCGCCGAGCCGGGTTGTCGCCTTGAGGTTCGCGCCGGCGTAGATCAGGAGCTGCGCAGTCTCGGCGTCGCCATCAATCGCGACCTGGTGAATCGCGGTCAGGCCATCGCCCATCGCTTCGTTCACATCAGCGCCGCTCTTCAGCAACGAGCGAAGGGCCACCCGATCCTTGAGTGACACGGCGTCCAAAACCGTCGTGGGTGTGGATCCGGAGTTGCCGGCCGCGAATCCCTGAGCGACGATGGCGAGGGCAAGAGACAAGCCGACCGCCAACGACTTGAGACGCAGATGAAGGGTCATCATGGCGTCAGGCCTTGGTGGAGACAGCGTTGAGATCGAAAGTCCCGGTGCTGTCGCCAAACTTGCCCATGTCGTCGAGGCCCAGACCGTGGAGCATGCTCAGCATCGCATTCGCCATGGGCGTTTCGTCAGCCGCCTTCACATGCAGGCCGCCCTTGAGCGCGCCGCCTGCATGACCGAGCAGGACGAGCGGGCAGCGACGGTGGTTGTGCAGGTTCGAGTTCCCCATCGGGGATCCGTAGAGAATCATCGTGTTGTCGAGCAGCGTGCCCTCGCCGTCGGGCGTCGCCTTCAGCTTGTCGAGGAAGTACGGAAGCATGCTGACGTGGTACTTGTTGAACTTCGCGAATTCGCGGATCTTCTCTTCCTTGTCCTGGTGATGGGATGAAGGATGGAAGGGGCCGCCGCTGCCGCTCTCTGGGTAGCTGCGCGAGGAACCGTCGCGCGCCAGCTTGAAGGAAAAGACGCGAGTGACATCGGACGCGAAGGCGACCGCTTGAAGATCGAACATGAGGCGCACGTGCTCCTTGAACGAGTCGGGCACACCGATGGGCGCTTCGGGCATCTCGCGGATCTCGCCGCTGGTGTTGAACGCTTCCACCTTCTGGATGCGACGTTCGATCTCGCGGATGTTTTCGAGATAGTCGGACAAACGGGCGCGGTCGGTGGCGCCGAGACGGGTCTTGAGTCGCGCGGTTTCAACCGTGATCCAGTCGAGGATGCTCTTGTCGGCGCTGCGCTGTGCGGCGCGCTCAGCCGCGGTGGCGCCCACGCCGAAGAGTTGGTCGAAGGCGGCACGTGGATCGCGGATCATCGGAAGCGGCTTGTCGGGCGCGGCCCAGCTGATGGTATCGGTGTAGACGCAGGCGTAACCGTAGGCGCAGCCGCCGGCCTGGTCGACGTTCTCGATGGAAAGCTGCATCGACGGAATCGGCGTCTCGCCGCCCACGCGCTTCGCGTAGAGCTGGTCGAGCGACGTGCCCGCGAAGATGTCTGAACCCTGAGTCTGCTTGACGTGAGCCTGAGTGAGAAAGGTGGCGCTCGAACGGAAGTGATCGCCGCCGATCTCGGGCGGGTTGAACGCCTCGGCCATGCGCACGTCGGTGTTGCTGACGATGGTCAGGTGGTCGCGATAAGGCTCGAGCGGAAGAAGCGAAGACGGCGTCAGGTCAAAGTCACGACCCACTTTCGCGGGCGCCCAGAGGTTCTTCTCAATGCCGATCGCGGTGCTGCCAGCCGAGCCGTGAACGATCTCGATCGCGGAGAACCGAACCTTGCCAAGACCTGTCTTCGCGAAAGCCGTTCGCGCGGGGACCATCGCGTCAAGGAACGGCAGCGCCACGGTGGCTCCGAGTCCGCGAAGAGCGGTGCGGCGAGAGATGTGGGTTTTTGTGATGAACATGAACGGTTTCTCCTTGGAGAACGTCTTGCGGCATTGCGACGGTGCGGGGTTGGAAATCTAGTGCAGAGAGGGCGATTCGGAAACTGTCTTGGCGACCGTGGCTGGCTTGGACGAAACGGACGCGGCGGAAGCCACGACATCGGCTTGCCGTTGGATCGGAGCGGCCGGGGCGCGGCCCTTGGCGAAAGCGGCACTCTTTGCGACGCCGAGCGCGAACGATGAGAACTTGTAGCCGTTCTTCGACGCATCGCGCACGATGGCGCGGATGGCCGGACCGTCGGAGGGCTCGATGCGACGGCCCAGCGCGTAGGTCATCAGGTATTCAGTGAACCCGCGAAGGATCGCTTCGGAGTGATTGACCATCGCCTTGCGCAGGTCGTCCGGACCTTCGAGGGTGGTGCCGTCATACAGCGTGCCCTTGGCGTCGACCGGGCTGCCGTTGTCCTTGATTCTCCAGCGACCGTCCACGTCATAGTTCTCGAGCGCGAGGCCGAGCGGATCGATCACGCGATGGCACGAGCGGCACTCGGGATTGCGGCGGTGCTCTTCCATGCGCTGGCGGACCGTCAACGCGACGCCGCCGTTCGACACCTTGGTGTCTTCAAGGGTGCCTGCGTTGGGGGGAGGCGGCGGCGGAGAGGAATTCAGCAGCACTTCAAGAATCCACTTGCCGCGCTGCACCGGCGACGTACGGTCGGCCACGGAAGTCAGCGCCAGGATGCTGCCCTGTCCGAACAAGCCGCGACGAGGCGTGCCCTTGAGGTCAACCCGGCGGAACGCGGTGCCTGCGACATTCGGGATCCCGTAGTGGCGGGCCACGCGCTCATTGACGAAGGTGTAGTCGGCGTTCAGAAGATCCAGCACGCTTCGGTCTTCCGTCACGATGCTGTTGAAGAGGAGTTGAGTCTCCCGCCGAAGCCCCTCAGCGAGAGTCGCGTCGTACATCGGATAGAGCAGCGCGTCGGGATGGATCTTGTCGAGATCCTGGAGACGAAGCCACTGCGAGGCGAACCTGGTGGAGAGCGCTTCGGAACGCGGATCCTTCAGCATCCGCCGGACTTGACGGTCAAGTCCGAGCGGCGTCGAAAGCGCCTGAGCCTTGGCCGCTTTCAGCAGTTCGACGTCGGGACCGCTGCCCCACAGGAAGAAGGAGAGGCGCGTCGCGAGTTCGAGGTCGGTGATGCGGTAAATGTCGCCTGCCTTGACGATGGTGGGCGTGTCTTCCATGCGGAAAAGGAATTTAGGACTCGCCAGAATCGCCTGAAGAGACATCTTCACGCCCGCTTCAAAGTCGGCGTTGTCACGGCCTTTCTCATACAGACCCATGAGGCTGTCCACGTCCTGGGTGGTCAGGTTGCCGCGGTACGCGAGATTCGCCAGGTTCTGAACGATCTCCCGGGCACACGCGGTCTCTTCCGTAGGAAGAGTCGGGCGGCAGGAGAACACGCGACGCCGACTGGGCGTATCGGAGATACCCGTGACCTTGAGCGGGCCGGTGATCGCGAAGTCGCGGAGATGAGGAAGTGCAGTGATGCCGTAACCGCTGCCGATCTGGGTATCGGCGAGGGTGTGATCGATCGGAACCAGGAGGTCGTCCAAGGGTGCTTCGAATTTCTGCAGGAAGGCGGCGGACACACGGTGCGGACCCGCGGTCACGTATACCCGAAGCGTCTGGAGGTTCATGCCATTCGGATCGGCTTCGCTCATGCGCACGTTGATGGGCAGAACGGAGACGCGGACGCCGTCCACCGACACTTCGATCTGCTCGCCCTTGATGGTGCTGCCGAAGAGCTGACCGGTGGGAACGGAATGCAGCATCATGCGGAAGCTGTAGTCGCCATCGGCGGGGAAATTGTGGACAACGGAGATGCCGCCGCGCGTGCCGAAAGGCGCGCCGTCGGCCCGTTCCATCTGCGACGCGGTACGGTCAAGCTTGTAGGTCGTCTCAGTGGGCGACGCGTTCTTGTCGCCGATCGCGAGCGAACTGACCTTACTGGCGGCGCGCAGATAGCCTTCCATCAGGGTCGGCGAAAACATCTGAGAATCCGCGACGTTGTCGAAACCGTGGGACATGGTGTCGGGCGGGAGGAAGGCGTTCACATCGACGTCGATGCTCAGCATGTCCTTCACCGACTGCGCGTACTCCGCACGGTTGAGGCGCTGGAAGGGACGAAAGCCCGGGTTCGGAGTCAGCGCGGCCGCGCGGTCGAGCTTCTGTTCGAGGAACTCAACCATCGCCTTTGCCTCTTCAGGCTCGGGACGCTTCGCGGTGGGAGGCGGCATCAGGCCGGTACGGAGTTTCTTGATCATCCGCTCGCCCAGTTCGGCATCGGCGGTGACCTTGGCGGCATCAAATGTCTCGAACGAAACACCGCCGGACTTCTTGCCGTCGTGATGGCAGCCCGAGCAGTAGTCGCTGATCAGTTCGTTGGTCTCCGCGGCGGCCGCCGGACCCATCGCAACGTGCGACGCGGGCACAACCTTCGCCGCAGGTTTCGATGCCGCCACGACCGCGGCGGGAGCCTTTACCCTGGCTGCTTGAACTCCGGATTTGGCCGGCGCCGTCTGGCCCGCGGCCAGCGCCACCGACATCGCAAAAGCGGACCCGAAGACCGCGAGAGGCAACGTTTTCATCTGACCGTCCTTACCCTCGATGGTGCCAATGCCCAAGCGGAGACCTAGACCTCTGGCATATCGAAAATCAGTATAGGGGTCATCAGACCGAGGGCTGCTTTCGAGCCTCGCAGTTCACCGTTCGATTGGCGCAGTGGGCTTTGGAGGCTCTCCGAGCAGCTGGCGGACCAGGCTGGACTCACGCGAATAGAAG
>JBDTQB010000030.1:0-22426 GCA_039932395.1 Vicinamibacteria bacterium
AGATCAATCGGCTCGCCGCGTTTGTCCTGATGCGCGAGCATCGTTTCGACGAAGCGCTTCCCGTGCTCGAGAGAATCCAGAAGCTCGACCAAGACGAGTGGCTGAACTTCGCGCTGGATCACGTCACAACGCTCGCCGCCCTGGGACGAAAAGACGACGCCGTGAAGCTGGCGCAATCCGCCTTCAGGACAGGCACGGGCGACCAGAAATCGCGGTTGGCGGCGTTCGTGTCGTGGCTTGGGCCTCCCGCATCAGCGGCTGGAGACACCCTCATCGGGACGATCCCCGGGATCACGCCGCAGCAGCGCACACACTGGCGCCTGCGTTTTTGGCTCGCGGCAAACGATGTGAACGTTTCGAGCGTGGCCATCGCACCTCACCCGCTGCTTCCAAAGCTTGAGGTCGATGCGCACTTCCACCCGGACGAGGCGCTCGTTCAGATCGCCACGACGGAGCCCGACGCCCTGCTTTTCCTCGGACCTGAGGTTCTGACCCTGTTCAAGGGCGAAGCCCTCCGGCAGCACAACGAGGCGGCTTCTAAGCCCATCGACCAGGCGCTGGAGACGTTGGGGCTGCCCATCTCCGACCTCAACGCCTATCTCAATGAGGGAGCGTGGTCGACGGATGTGGATGAACTTCCTTTGTCGATCCACGCGTCTCTCTACGCCGCTCGCTCGCGGAGCGGCCGGGTGCCTCCGGCGGAGAAGGCGCGTCTACGTGATCTTGCGCGTCAGTGCGACCCGGCGGGCGGTTTCGCGCAGCGGGCACTCGCCACCTGGCCGGTGGTGTGACCCGCCGCCTCGTCACCGCGGTCGCGCTGTATACCGGCTTCTACCTGGTGGGCGCGTGCATCATCGTGGGGCTGCTCAGCCTTCCATGGATGCAGGTGCGTTATGGCGGAGACGGTGACCTCTACGGATTTCTCGCGGCCTGCGGCGCGTTGTACGTGGCCTGGGCGATGGTCCCTCGGCCGGCAAAATGGATGACGCCCGGACTCGAATTGACGCGCAAAGCGCAGCCGCGTCTGTGGACGGTGCTCGAGCGGATCGCGAAGGAGGCGGCCTACAAGCTGCCGGAGCATGTCTACCTCCTGAATGATGTTCAGGCCTTCGCGTCCTCGCGGCCGCGATGGTTCGGCTTGAAGCGCGAACCGGTGATCGGTCTCGGGCTACCGCTCTTTTCGTTCCTTTCCGAAAGAGAGTTGCGCGCGGTGGTCGCTCACGAGATGGGTCACCACGTCGGCGGCGATGTCCGCCTGGGACCCTGGCTTTATCGCACCTCGAACGCGATCAACGCGGCGCTCACCCGGCTCGATGGATCGAACGCCTTTTTGAATCTGCCGTTTTATGCCTATGGCCGTCTCTATGTCCGGATCGCGGCTCCTCATTCACGCCAGCAGGAAGTGCACGCGGACGAGTTGGCGGCGCGGCTCGCGGGCGGCCGTTTTCTCGGCTCAGCCCTCCTGGCCGTCGAGCAGCATTCCATCCTGTGGAACGGTTTCTTTTACGACGTTGTCGTTCCGACTCTCAATGAAGGCTTTCGGCCGGGTCTGCTCGAAGGCTATGAGCGCTACGTGAAGGCGGTCGATCGCGATGAGCACAGCAAGAGCTTCCGAAAGATGGTGGATCGCCCGGCCGACCGCGAGGACTCGCATCCTCCACTGCGTGAGCGTCTGAAGCCGCTGTCGACCCCGTGCGAGCCGCATGATCCCTCGGCCACCAGCGCCCCTGCGTTGTTGAGCCAGCTCGCCCAATGCGAGCGCGATCTGATCGCGCTCAACCTGAACAAACCAGAGACCATCGACGAGCTTTTGCCCCTCGCATGGGATGAGTGGGGCGAGACGGTACTTCCCAGGATTTGGCGGCGGACTCTCGACTCCAGGCTCCGGGCCCTCCAACAGGTCAGCCTGTCATCTATTCCCGACGCGCTTCAGGATGACGGTCTCTGGGATCGCCTTCGAGACGGCGTCAACATCTTTTCTGCGGAGGCCCGTCGCCAACAGTCCCGCCTCCTGATCGCGTACTGGTTTGCCTGGTCTCTGCATGAGGCGGGATATCGAGTGATCTCGGGCCCCGGGGATGAACCGACGCTCCAGCGCGGCGAATCGAGAATCATGCCGTTCCGTTGGCTGCGCGACCTGGAGTCAGGCAAACGGACCCGCGCGGAATGGGATGTCTTATGCGCCGAGATCGGCGAATCTGCGGGCCTCCAGCAGACTCCGGCTTAACCGGGAAACAACACTGACACGAGGCCTTTTGCCTGGCGCGCCGATCCGGCGGGGCTCAGGTGATCGTCGTCTGAGTACATCATCTGACCGTCCCGGACGGCGTAGCAGGAGTTCGCGTCGCAGAACAGGGGTTCGGGATCGAGCAGAGTCGCACTCGGGTGCTCATTCACCAGCGCCGTGACCCTGGTTCGATAGTCGCGCATGCGAGACAGGTAGTCGCGATACGGGACTGAACATCGAGTCGTTCCGAGACCGAATGGCCGCGGCAGACAGGCTTTCGGCAAAAACCCGAGTTCGGGATTCTCCAGGAGCACAAACGTGGGAACGTTGCGCGCGGCGAAGAAGGCCAGGGTGGCGTCGATGGAGCGAAGGTACTCACGGTCGTTGGTGTAAGCGGCGCCCAGGGTCAGGGTGCGGCGATAGTGCAACTCGCCCCGTTCCAAGCGCTCGACGGAGCCGTAGCCAGCATCGACCATATAGCGCGGGCCGCGCGCCGCCAGGATCACCCCCGACAGATGAGGAAGTCCTCCCAGCACTTTGTAGATCTGTTCGATCCGCGATCGACAGGCCTCCATATCGGGCGCGTCGCGTCCCACGTCGCCTTCGATGAAAGCCGCACAACCGGAATTCGCCAGGAGAACCGTCTCGGCGCCGCGGGTCGAGAGCTCGGACGCGAAGCCACGGAACGCGGCACGGGCGTGTGAGTCGCCCAGCACCGCGAAGAACGGTCGGGAGGGATCGTTGGATGTGGCCCGGCAGAAGCGGAAGGTCCGCGGTGCATCGAGAAACAATCGGACGAACCGGTCGCAATTGGCGTCGGTCTCCGGGTCGCGCAGGAACTGCTGCTCCATCATCCGGGCCGCCTGAACCCGCGGACGATCCGGAAGGCCGCCGCTGCGTTCGATGAGATAGCCGGACACCCCTGCCCCGATGACCGAAAGCGCCAGCGCGCCCGCGTAGATCCAGCGAGTCTGCCTGCGGAAGAATCGTTCCACCGAGATGTACGTCAGGACCGCAAGCGCCAGGGATGCCGCCACAATCGCCGGCCGATGGTCCCACGGAACAACTCCTACAACGGTCAGAAAGCTGAGGATCGGGTAGTGCCAGAGGTACAACGGAAAGCTGATTCGACCGAGGAAGACCAACGGAGGAATCGCCAGAAGCCGGTCCGTCTGCGCCGAGAGTTGCAGCAGCCAGAAAGCCGTGGAAAGCGTCACCGCGCCGAGCGCCGGGAGGTCAAATCCGTGGCGCGCACGCAAGAAGGCAATGGCTGCCCAGAAGAATGCCCAGGGCAGCAAAGAAGGCCACCCGCGCGTCCACCGCATTTGCGGCGATCGCTCCAGCCACACCACGGCTCCTCCTAGAGCGAGTTCCCAGAATCGAGCGGAAGAATGAAAGAAGGATTGCCGCGTGTCGAGGAAAAGAAACGCTCCGGACATGGCGAGCATCGCCGCGATGCCACCGGCCCGCCGACTCTTTCTTGTGGACAGAATCGAGGTCACGAGCAACGGCCAGACCGCGTAGAACTGTTCTTCGATCGACAACGACCAGAAGTGCATCAGCGGCTTGTACAGATTCGCCGGGTTCCAGTAGTCGACCTCTGATGAGAGGCGGACATTTTCGAAGAAGAACGCGCTGCTGAAGGCGTGGGCGCCCAGGATCTCCAACTCGCTGGGAAAAAGGAAGAGACAACCAAACGCGAGCGATGCGGCCAATACGACGACCATCGCGGGAAAGATGCGCCGGATCCGATTGCGGTAAAACTCCGCCAGCGAGAACCGGCCCTCGTCCACCTTCGTCGCGATCACTTTCGTGATCAGGTAGCCGGAGAGAACGAAGAAGACGTCGACCCCGACATACCCAAACGAGAAGGCGCCCGGAAAGAGATGGAACAGCACCACCAGGAGAATGGCGATGCCGCGCAGGCCATCCAGCTCGCGCCGGTACGGCAGGGAGTGAACGTCCGCGGTCAGAACGCCGGCGCCAGAAGGACGGCGTTGGCGAAGAGAAGCATCGTCCCTTCGGTGTAGGCGCGGTAGTTCGGCTCTTCGGCGAAGGCGATGACGTGGCCGCTACCTGAGGACTGGTGAATCAGATAGGCCTTCTGCGACAGAGCCGTCTGCGCTTCGTCCCAGACCAGACCTGAGATGCGGAGCTTGTCCTTCTTCGCGTAGAGCGCGACGTTGTCGCCCTTGTCGAGCTGAATCGGCGTGAAGATCCGACGGCTTTCGACTAACACTCCCATCTCGAAGTCTGTGCCGGCCGAAAGCCAGTGGTCGGGATCCAGCATCACGCGCAGGTACGAGCCGGGCGTGTTCTCGGGCGTCTCGCGCTCCGGCTGGATGGCCTTATCAAGATCGAAGGGCTTGGAGGCGTCGAACTTCTTCTTGTCCACATCGGAGGCCGCCGCATCCTTCTCGGGAGAGCCGTCGCGATTCTCGGTGCGCGTGTCGATCAGGGCCACCTTCTCCTTCGCGGCCCAACGCGACGCTTCGCCGATGGTGATCACGGTTCCGCCGGCGCGCACCCAATCCTTGATGCGCTTGACGCCCTCGTCCCCAAGAACCGAGTAGTCGGCCGAGGGCATCACGATGACGTCGTAGTTGGTGAGGTTGGCACGGCGGAAGGAGCTCACGCGAACTGCGGTGGTCTGGACCCCAATCCGACGCTCCAGGGCGAAACGCGCCCAACCCGCCGACAAGCTCGAAGTCGGTGCGTCCCACATCAAGAGAACGCGAGGATTCTTCAGGTTGGCGACGTCGCCGCTCCCAAGCGAAATGCCGCCGACATCGACGAACGACGTGTCAGTGCCAATCGGCACGACATTGTGCTTGGCCGCGATGGCGCCGAGCTTCGCCGCGAGGTCAGCGTTCTCAGACGTCCGGAAAATCGCCGTGCCGGTGGGGAAAGTCGAACCGTTGAGCTTGACCACGTCGCCCGCGACGCGGACGCGGAGGCCAGCCTGCAGCGCTTCGGCGACCGCAGCGGCCGCATTGAAGCCCCAAGGAAGCATGTAGGCGACTTTGGCCGCGGGCAAGGCGGTGGCGGCGTTGGTCACTACGCCCGCGAGCGGCGTGGTCTTGGCGGCAAAGGCCAGGGCCGACGGAACGCACTCCACGCCGAAGGCCAGGGGCAAGCTCCACGCGGTGACGTCGTAGATCTGATCTCCCTGACGCCTCTTGCGTCGCTCGTCCTGGCGCTTCACGAACGCCTCGTCCTGGTCGACGTTCACTTCAAGAAGGTTGCGGATGAGCCGGCCCGTGGGCTGCGCCGCGGATACAACATACGAACCGGCGGGAATGGTGCGAATGCCGACCTTTCCCACTTCGGTGCTCTGACGAACGTCGATGCCCTGACGGACCAGAAGCCGCGCGAGCCGTTCGGCACGTGACGGATCGATGCCGGGCACGAGGACGTAATCCTGCGTGCCTTTCTTGCCTTCATCGATGGCGCTCAGGCGGTAGTTCGAGTAGTAACGAAGAAGCTTCTCGCGGTTCTCCGCGGCAGTGCGCGCGGTCTGAATCGCGGCCGTGAAGTGATGAAGCACTCCATCTTTGAAGGTCAGCAGAAGGCCATCGTCACGCTTCCACGAGAGCGCGCGAGCCGAAGCCTGCTCATAGGTCATACCGACCGCACCGTTGAAGATGGGCCAGCTTTCACCGTAACCCGGATAGAACGAGTCGTACTGTTCGCGAATGAAATAGGCGAAGCCCTTCTCGTCGAACCGCGCGCCGTTGTTGCGGCCGAAGGTATCGAACCAGGCGCGCTGTTCCTTGGGGACAAACGGATTGATCGGGTCGGCGGGTGGCGCGAAGTAGTACGAACCGTTTCCGCCCATCTCATGAAGATCGACGGCGACCTGAGGGAAATACTCCTGATGAACCGCTACGCGGCCGATGGTCTCCGGCTGCGACAGCGCGAACCAGTCGCGGTTCATGTCGAAGAGGTAATGATTCGAACGTCCGCCGGGCCAGGGTTCGTCGTGCTCAGCGGAGATCGGCTCGGAGTCGGGCTGAGCGGCGCGCCCTTGAAGATTCTGGAAGAGGAATCGAGCGCGTCCATCTGGGTTCTCCATGGGATCGATGACCACCAGCGCGTTGCCCATGATCGCGTCGACACCCGCGTCATTCTTAGCGGCGAGGAGGTGGTACGCCTCGGCGAGTGCTGCGTCCGAAGAGGAGATCTCATTGCCGTGGACGCCGTGCATCAGCCACACGGACACTGGAAGGGACTTGACGAGCTCCTCGCGATCGGCGGCAGAGGTGGTGCGAGGATCGGCGAGTTTCTTCAGGCCCGCCTTGATCGAATCCAGGTTCTTCATTCGATCGGCATTGCCGATCACCATGATCCAAAGCGGGCGCCCTTCCCAGCTCTTCGCATACTCCACGATTTTCGTACGCTCAGGCGCGGCGGCGGCCAGGGATTTCAAGTAGATCGCGATGTTCTCGGGCGACGTGATTTCGTCGCCGTGGTCATAGCCGAGGACCTGTTTGATCGTGGGGATCTTCGGGTCGTATTGAGTGTTCGCGTCGAGGACGCGCGGCGCGTTCAGAGACAGCGCGAGGACAAGGGTCGTGAGCAGCAAGAGATCTCCTAAGAAGTTGTGGAGATTCTAGCGGTGCGAGGACCGCGCCAGATCGTGGGAATTTCCGCTGCGAAACCTACGTTCGGGACGATCGCATCTTCGCGGAGGGCGACGCGTCGGAGTGATTCGACACCGCGACGCGCTGGAGCAGTTGGCGAGCTGACCGCGGCCGGCAGTCCCCCCGCGCGAGTTTCATTTGGCCGGGATCGCACCTGCAGCAGGCCAGTCGCTGTCGCTGACGCGACGCAACGTCATCTCGAAGAACCTCACCGGAGGCTTATCGGCGACGATGCGGTCGCCGACTTCGTGCCAGGCGCCGTCCTTGACCGTGGCCGTGTAACGGATCGTCATCGGCCCGGCGGGAATCTCCCAGACGTAGCCATGGTCCTGAGGCGTGAACTTGAAATCGCCGGCCTGCCCCATCGCCCACGACTGGAAGTGGTAGGCCTTAGCCCCTGGGTCATAGGACAGCACCGCGAAAGCATTGAAGCCGGTGGAGCCGTCGGCGTTGTAGCCGCGGCCTTCAATCACTTTGATCGAACCGTCGAGCAGAGGCCCGATGCGTTCGGTCTGCGTTACTTTGTGCGTGCTGCCGTCGGGAAGCGTGGTGCTGGCCTGACCACGCCACACGCCGTCCATGAAGGCCAGCGGTTGCATCGCTGTCTGTTGCGCGGCGATCAGCGCCGCTGGGTTGGGGCGCGCTTGGGTGAAGGCGATCGAGGCCGGCACGAGGCTCGCGAGGAAGGCCGCGGTCAGAACGGCCGCGCGGGGTTTGGACACGGATTTAAGCGTGGGCTTGGTCATGAGATCTCCGTTGAAAGTGACGTGGTTGTCACGCGAGAACCCTAGGTTGGGCCTGGCCCCGGCATCAACTGATTGTTGTCATCTGAAACTGGTGATGCGCTGAACCGTGGCAGGAAATCTTGCCCTCTTGTTCGTCCCGTGCCATCCTCCCTTATGTCATCGCCGTCTGATGCCCCTCAATCCAACACGCCGCTCTCCCGGGCCTTGCGGCCTTTTTCAGAGTTTTTGAAATTGGAAATCGCCTCGGGGTTCCTCCTCATGGCCTTTGCGGCGATCGCGATCGTTTGGGCGAACTCGGGCTGGGCCAGCATTTACGAAACGCTTTTCACCACCAAATTCACCATCGGCTATGGCGAAGCCCTGCTCTCGAAGCCCCTGGTGCTCTGGATCAATGACGGGTTGATGGCGGTCTTTTTCCTCGTGGTTGGCCTGGAGATCAAACGCGAGCTGACGACTGGGGAGTTGGCTTCCGTAAGGAAAGCAGCCTTGCCCGCGGCCGCGGCCCTCGGCGGAATGCTGATTCCCGCCGCGCTCTACACCGCGTTCAACCATGGCCTGCCGACCGGGAATGGCTGGGGCGTGCCTATGGCCACCGACATCGCTTTTTCTCTCGGGGTGCTTGCCATGTTGGGGAAGCGGGTCCCCCTCGCCCTCAAAGTCCTGCTCACTGCGGTGGCCATCGTGGACGATCTCGGTGCCGTGGTGGTGATCGCGATCTTCTACACGGCTTCGATCAAGGGCGGGCTCCTCGCTGCGTCCCTCGGTTTGATCGGCTTGGCCTGGGTCTTTGGTCGGGTCGGCGGCCGGCATGTTGTCGTCTTTGGTCTGCTGGGCTTGACTGCCTGGGTCTTCATGCTGAAGAGCGGTGTGCATGCCACCATCGCCGGAGTGCTCATGGCCTTTGCCCTGCCCGCCCGCCAGTTGCCACATGAGGAAGAACCGATCGGCCAGCGATGGGAACATGCCCTGCACCCTTGGGTGGCCTTCGTGATCATGCCCATCTTTGCCCTCGCCAATGCCGGCGTGGTGATGACCGGCAGCTTCACCGACGCCCTCGCCCAGCCTGCCTCCCTCGGCATCATCGCCGGGCTGGCCCTCGGCAAACCCGTCGGCATCTTTGGATCTTCCTGGCTCGCAGTGCGACTGGGCCTCGCCTCCCTCCCCGCCGGTCTCACTTGGAACACGGTTTTTGGGATGAGCCTGCTGGCGGGCATTGGCTTCACCATGTCCCTCTTCATCGCCGATCTCGCGTTCGGGCTCTCAGCCAGCCTTGCTGATGCCAAAGCCGGCATCCTCGCCGGATCGCTTCTCTCGGGCGTGCTCGGATTTCTCTGGCTCCGGTTCTACACCGCCGATTCCCGATCGGCTTAATGTAACTAGGCGAGATCCCCGGCCCGAATGGGCAGGCGCCGAATCCGACGTCCGGTGGCGGCGAAGACGGCGTTCATCACCGCGGGGGCGCACGGAGGAAGGCCTGGCTCGCCGAGACCGGTGGGGGCTGCATCGCTCGGGACGAAGTGAACCTCGATCACCGGAGCCTCGTCAATGCGAAGCATCTCGTAGTCGCCGAAGTTACTCTGCTGGACCCGGCCCTTGTCGATCGTGATGGCGCTTTTCAGGGCGGCGGTGAGGCCATACGCGATGCCGCTCTCAATCTGAGCCCGGGCACCGCCTGGGTTGATCACGCGGCCGCAGTCAACGGCGGCAACCACTCGATCCACCTTGACCCCCTCCTTGCTGACCGTGACTTCCGCCACTTCGGCCACGTAGGTGTCGAACGAGAAATGACAGGCGAGACCGCGTCCGCGTCCCTTGGGCAACGGTTTGCCCCAACCGGCTTTCGCAGCCGCCAGTTCCAGGACAGCCTTGAGCCGACTCGTATCGAGAGTCGATTCGTTGTCAGGCGGCACGCGCACCTTCCGAGGTTCCGCGAGAAGACGCAGGCGCAGTTGCAAAGGATCCTGTTTGCCCGCGGCCGCAAGCTCGTCGAGGAAGCATTCGGTCACGAAACCGTTGACCGAATGCTCCACAGAACGCCACCACATCACGGGCACGCCGGACTTCGCTTCCGCGTACTCCATCCGCAGATTGGGGATCGCATAGCCGAGGTTCGCGGCTCCGCCCACCTCGCTGCTTGCGGGCTTGGCCTTGTCGCGCGGAGTCCAGTAGCCGTCGATCGAGACGGAGGTCATGCGATGGTGCCAGGCCGAGGGCTGGCCCTGCGCGTCGACCGTTCCGGTGAAGGTGTGGAGCGAGGCCGGGCGGTAGAAGCCATGCTGGGTGTCGTCCTCACGCGTGAAGAGAACCTGGACGGGCGCGCCTGTGGCCTTCGAGATCTGCGCGGCCTCGGCCACGAAGTCGGCGTGATATCGGCGTCCGAAGCCGCCACCCATCAAAGTCGTGTGGACCACAACCTTCTCCGCGGGAAGACCCGCGATCTTCGAGATCACGTCCTGGCCCCATTGCGGGCCCTGGCTTGGCAGCCAGGCTTCCGCACCGTCCGCGCGAATGTGGACCGTCGCGTTCATCGGCTCCATCGGTGAATGGTTCTGAAACGGCAACTCGTAGGTGGCCTCGATCCGGGTGCCCGCTTTGGCGAGTGCGGCCACCGCGTCGCCGTCGTTGCGCACGACTTCGCCCGGCCGACTCAGCAGATCAACGAACTGAGCTCGGAGCGTCGCGCTGCTCTCCTGGGCGTGCGGCCCCTCGTCCCATTCGATCGTCAACGCGTCCCGTCCACGCATCGCCGCCCAGGTGGTGTCGGCGACCACGGCCACCCCCCCCGCGCTGTGGGCTGCGGGAACGGCGGGGATCTCGACGACGTGCCGGACTCCGCTCATGGCTTTGGCCTTCGTGGCGTCGAAGCTCTTGGGTTTGCCGCCGAAGACCGGGCAGCGTGCGACGACCGCGTAGAGCATGCCGGGAACGCGCACATCGATGCCGAAGACACCGCTGCCATCCACCTTCTTCGGAATGTCAGCCCGGGGGACGTCGGTGCCGAGAATGCGGAACTCGTTCGAGTTAAGAAGCTTCACCTTCGCAAGGTCGGGGACCGGCAACTTCGCCGCCGCGGCCACGAGCAGGCCATAAGGCAGCCGCTTCGTCCGAGGGCCGTGGACAACCTCGCCATGTTCAGCGCGGCACGTGTTCGGATTCACCGCCCACTGATTCGCCGCCGCCTGCACCAACATTTCCCGGGCCGCCGCACCGGCTTGTCGCAGGGGCAACCACGATGTCCGCACGCTGCCGCTGCCGCCGGTTCCGTGGTCGTACAGACTCGGGTCGGTGGGTGCTTGCTCAACGCTCACCTGCTTCCAATCAATCACGAGCTCCTCGGCCAGAATCATGGGCAGACTGGTCGTGACACCTTGGCCCATTTCCGACTTTCCCAGGATCAGGCGGACGCGACCATCGGCCTCGATGCGGACCCAGGCGCTAAAGGGATTCTTGGGCTTGCGTTCCTGCGCTTCCTGCGCGAAGGCATCGGTTGACCATTGGAAGCCCACCACCAGCGCGGTCGCACCCGTGGCGCTGACCTTGAGGAAATCGCGTCGGGCACGCCCTTTAGGCGCGCTCACTTCACGCCTCCCGTCGCGGGCTTGGACGTCGCATCGGCAGCACGGTGAATCGCTTTTCGGATGCGCGGATAGGTCCCGCAGCGGCAGATGTGGCCGGCGAGTGCCGCATCGATGTCGGCGTCGGTCGGCTTGGATCTTTGCTTCAGCAATTCAGCGGTGGTCATCAACATGCCGGACTGACAGTAACCACACTGAGGCACCTGCTCGGCGATCCAGGCAAGCTGTGCGGCGTGCGTGCGGTCGGCGGAGAGTCCTTCGATGGTCGTAATCCGACGACCGTTCACATCCTCCACACTGGTGGCGCAGGATCGGGTCGCTTCACCGTCGATGTGCACGGTGCAGGCGCCGCATTGCGCGATGCCGCAGCCGTATTTGGTGCCGGTCAGATTAAGCGTGTCGCGCAAGACCCACAGCAGCGGGGTCTGCGGATCGACGTCCACGCTGCGGGGCTGACCATTGACGGTGAGTGTGATGTGAGCCATGCGTTCTCCTCTTTTGCCGAGATACTAGCTTGGACGGCTCCACCCGTGCCCGATCGCGGTTAGACCGACATCAAGGGCGGCGCGCGCCACCCATCACAACATGCGGGCATCCTATACGTCCAGGGAATGCCCCGAGCGCGACCCATTGGGCTTCGCGTCTCTACCGCTTCTTGAGGTTCAGCGTTCCATCCGAACGCACGGGACAGCTGAGCGCCACATAGGCGCCGAGGATGCGGTCTCCCTGCCAAGTCCCGGTGATCTTGTAGGAACAGTCGCTCACTCCGGCGCCCGGAGTCAGAGTCAGCTCGAGATTGCTTCCGGTCAAGGTACCCGCCACCGTTCCAGAGACGTTGAGGACCGCGGCCTTGAGCGTATAGGCGCCGGTGACCGGCGCGCCCGTCGCCGCGACCCCTGTTGCCGAGATCATCAGAGTCATGGTCTTGATGTTCGAAGACGACTGGCTATCAATGGCATCGCCTTCATAAGCGCCATCAAAGTTCTCCGCCCCAACCGCTCCGCATCCCGTCGAAACCAAAGCGCCCATGAGCAAAACCGCCATGCCGACATTTCTGAGATTCATCTATATAAGTTCCCTTCGTCTTCTTGGGACGCAAATCGCGTCCCTTGCTCCGTGAGACGAAGCACGCGTCGTGCCACTGGCTCGAAACCCAGGCATGCGTGTGAGCAGCCTCACGTCTCTCGCCATTTCTCAGTGGTTCGTCTTGTCAATGCGATTGTGGATGGACGTGACCTCGCGGAGCGCGCGGCGGAAAGACCAGGCTAAACGCGATGCGCATGACTTTTTCTCCTATTGTGATATCTAGAATACGTAAAAGATATGTCACATATAGACGCGGTTCAAGTTGTCCATGCCTAGCCTCCACGGGTTCGCCGCGTGCTTGGGCCTCCCGGCTTGCGGCGTGTTCGCCGGCCCGCCCGCGCCGTCTCAGTCCCGTGAACAAAGCGTCGCCGTTTTGGTCGAATCAACCCGGAACGCGGACTACGGGGGAGATCGGGCCAAACTGTAGAGACTCGCGAGAACTCTCGGCCTTTAAGAGCCCGACCCTCGGTGAATCGACGAGATCGCCTCAGCCCTTTTTCCCGGCGACCGCGATGGTGATGACGCCGAAGAGCATGCCCACCACGACAGTGAAGCCCATCCAAAGCGTGATCTGAGGGAAGACACCGATCAAGAGCCACTTGATAATCGGGTTCAAAGCCGGGAAGCCGGGAGGCGCCACGTCGTAGTGCGTGCCCCAGTCGGCGAGGATGGCGACCAGCATCACGAGGATGACGGGGATGCGCGCGGCGAGGCCGTAGGACCAAAGCAGTCGGGCGAGTGCGGGCCACCCGGGCTTCACTACGAGGATCGAGGCGAAGAGAGCCAGGCAGGTGACGACAATTCCCTGAAGCGGATTGATCCCCATGGCCGCCCCGAGGACGCTGACGGCGATCGTGAGGACGAATGCGAGAACGACGAGACCGAATGCCTTGCCGACGCTCTTCGGACGTTCCCCAGTGTTTCGCAGCTTCAAGGCGAAATAGATGCCGAGGATGGGCACGAGCCAGACGATTCCGATGATGGCGCCTGCACCGCCGCCCGCTCGGGAGAAGAAGACCGGCGACCACTGCATGAGTTCGCCGACGAGGCGGACCAGAGTGATGGCGAGTGTGACGATTGCGGGAATGAAAATCCATTCCTTCACGGGCACGGCCTTGGCCTCGGTCATGTTGTGTTCCTTTGGAAGAAGGGCATCAAACGAAGTGAAGTCAGTCTAGTCGGCCAGGTCTCCCTTGGCGCTTCGGACTGCTCGACGCGTCCCGCACATCGTTGGTTTACTCTGTGTCCATGGCGACGCGACCAGCATCCATCCTGATCGTTGAGGACGAAGCGATCGTGGCTCTCGACATCCGGCAGATGCTGGGAGAGTTGGGCTACGAGGTCGTGGCGAGCACGCCGACCGGCGAGGAGGCTGTGATCCTGGCCCAGGAGTTGAAGCCAAGCGTGGTGCTGATGGACATCCACCTCGCCCGTAAGATGGACGGGATCGAAGCAGCGAACCGCATTCGAAAACAGAGCGGCACGCCGGTGGTCTTCCTGACCGCGTTCGCCGACGCAGAGACTCTGGAACGTGCCAAGCTGAGCGAACCGTTCGGCTACCTGATCAAGCCGTTCGACGCGCGCTACCTTCGCACGGCGATCGAGATCGCGATCTTCAAGCACGGCGCGGAAAGCCAGCTTCGGCAGGCCTACGACGAGCAGGCCACCATCCTCAGAACCGCTCTCGATGCGTATTTCCTGTCGGATTCGCAGGGTCGGATCCTCGACGTCAACGACTCGAGCTGCAGGATGCTCGGCTACTCACGAGAGGAACTGCTGCAAATGTCGCTGTCGGATCTTGACCTCGCGGACGAGTGCCCGGAGGTCCTGAGTGTCGATGGCGACGTCGAACGGGCGCCGGTTCTGGTCGAGCGGACTCAGAGATGCAAGGGCGGCCGCCTGGCCCGCGTGGAAATGAGCATCAACCATCTCCCCCGCAGTGGCGGACGATCTTCCGGTTCGCGCGGGACATCACGTGGCGACAAGGGAGAGGGGGGCCGCCTTCTGGTCCGGTCCGGGAAGGGGACGGCGAGGGCGATGAGAGCGCGGAGCCGAGGGATGTTCGCGGCTCGTTCAAGATCCCGGTGTCTGACCGCTGAGATTCCAAGGTCTTCGTCGGGTGCCCTGCAGCGTGCCGATGCGGGTCGTCGGCTTGCCGGTGGCGGTATTCCGTTCGTACCAGGAAGGCCTCGGCGCGAGCGTCACGTCGCAGACGAAGTTGTCGGCGCTTTGCCTCATTTGGATGAGCAAATTGTCGGCTCCCGATTTCGAGCGGATGGGGCGATCGCTTTACCGTGAGACGGGCGACACCGCCTCGATCTCACCGGTCAGTTCGCAGGCGGACGCGAGCGTGTTCGTGATGGTTCCGAACTTGCGGATGTTCTTGTGCAGCAACTCGACGCGCGCCGCGGGTTCTTCGGTCACGACGCGAAGGCGGTAGTGCATCCGCACGATGCGTGGCGGCGGCTCTTCTCGCTCGGCACTGACCTCGATCGAGGCGGACTCATAGCGAAACGGGAGGAGATGGGAGAAGCGCTCGACGTTCTTGAGGATGCACGCGCAGAGCGCGGCGCAAAGCAGGTCGGTGGGACCCGGAAGCGCCTCGTCCGTCTGCGCGGATCCGTCGAATGGGATCGCGCTCCTGCGCGCGTGCACGACCGCCTGTCCACCCGCTCGGGTCTCCGCGCTCACTGCGTAGGTCATCGTCGGCGACGGAGCGGTCATGGCGTGACCTCCGCCGTTGGACCCTCGGCCGAAGCGAAGAGGTCGAGCCTCCCCATCGCGGTGCGCGGGGGTGCCCAAGGCACCACGGCGACGCGCGAGGAAAGTGCGGAAACTTCAGCGTGGAAGCGCGCCTCGTTCGCGCGGCGTCGGACCAGTACCGGGTCGGTGACCGCGAGCGGCACGAGGCTCTGGTTGATGACCCACGCGAACGGCCGAATCCCGGCGCGCAGGAGGTCGCGCTGGAGCGCCATGGCCTCGTGCACCGGCGTGGCTTCCGGAAGCGTGACCAGCAGGATCTTCGTGAACGCCGGATCTCGCAGACGAGGAAGCAGTCGTCGAACTTCTTCGGGCGCCGAGCCTGAAGTGCGCAGCACCTCGCGGTGGTACGACTCGGCCGCGTCAAGCAGGAGCAAGGTGTGCCCGGTC
Source organism: Vicinamibacteria bacterium (assembly GCA_039932395.1). Lineage (GTDB taxonomy): Bacteria > Acidobacteriota > Vicinamibacteria > Fen-336 > JAGNNV01 > JAGNNV01. Next base: position 15,428 of record JBDTQB010000030.1, read on the forward strand.
GGCGCGGTGTCGATCACGACGAAGCCACTTTCCCCCTCATCCACGATGCGCGCGAACGCACGGAACACGGCGATCTCCTCCGTGCAAGGGCTGCGAAGGTCTTCCTCGAGCAGAGCCCGCCCGGCCGCGTCGAGGCCCGCGCCTGAGATGCGCATGATCTCTTCGGAATACGCATGCGTCTCGGCGATCGGATCAATGCGGCTCACTCGGATACCGTCGACGGCACCACCAAGCGCCTCTTCGACGTGAGCCGCAGGGTCTGTCGTGGTCAGGTGGACTTTGTGACCGCGTCGGGCAAGCTCGACGGCGACGTTCACCGCGACCGTCGTTTTCCCAACCCCACCTTTGCCCATCGTCATGATGACGCCGTGCCCCCCCGCCTCAATCGACGGCACAAGACCTGAGAGAGGTGCAAGAGACGGTGCCGGCGACAGCACCGCAGGTCTGGCTTCGGTCGAGCTTGGCGCGGGGGCCGCGAACAGTCTTCGCAACGCAGCCATCCCGACGAGTCCGAAAGGAAGCAGTGGCAGCTCGGTCCGGGTGAGGCCACGGAGGCCGGCGGGGATCGCATCGAGGGCATCCTGGCCTCGGCGCTCCATCGCGAACGCCACTGGGTCGCTTGGGTCTTGGGCGCGGAAGATTCCGTTGATCACCAGCTCCAGTCGCTCAATGCCGAGGGCCGTGAGCTCGTGACGTGTCCGCTCCGCTTCGTTCAGCGCTGAGCGGTCGGCGCGAGAGACCAGCACGAGGGCGGTGCGGGTCCCGTCGATGAGCGCCTTACGTGAGCCGTCGTAGAGCGCCTGCTGAGCCTTGAGCCCCGCAAGCGGGCCGAGACACGACGTCCCGCCAACGTTCGCCTCAAGGAACCCCGTCCACGCGGCAGGCAGCTCGAGGAGCCGAAGCGTGTGCCCCGTCGGCGCGGTGTCGAACACGACGTGGTCGAAGTTCGCGGTGGCACGCTCATCACCTAGGAGCTTTGAGAACTCGTCGAAAGCCGCGATCTCGACGGTGCAAGCACCCGAGAGCTGCTCTTCGATACTGCGAACGGCGGCATCAGGAAGCACGCCGCGGTAGGGCCCAACCATCCGCTCACGGTAGGCGTGGGCGGCGGCCTCGGGATCGATGTTGAGCGCGAAGAGTCCCTGCTGACCAAGGATCGGACGAGGCCCGCTCGCGAGGGAGGTCTCAAGCACTTCGTCGAGGTTTGAGGCCGGATCGGTGCTGACCAGCAGCACGCGTCGTCCGCGCTCCGCGAGCGCTATCGCGGTGGCGCAGGCGACGCTCGTCTTTCCGACGCCGCCCTTGCCCGTGAAGAAGAGGTTTCGCGGAGCGCGATCGAGGAAGTCCATGGAGCCGTTCAGCAGCAACTGGTCTTCGAATCGGCTCCGCTGCTGGGACCGCAGCAGCCCGTGGCCGCTGTCGGCGCCATCACGATCTTCTTCACGACAACGCCGGCGAGCGCCGCGAGCGTCTCGCGCGACGGATACGCACCCTCAACCGCGATGCGGTCGCCGACCATGACGAGCGGCAGCACCTCCATCCCGCGCGCGAGGGCTTCCTTCACTGCCTGCGTCTCTGCGAAGGCCTTGGGCTGCGACGACAGGTTGAATCGTTCGATCACGACCCCTTGCTTCTGCAGCCAGTCGACGTCGGCGGCGAAGCGCGCGAGGTCGGGATCGACGCTCGGGCCGCAGACGCCGGTAGAGCAGCACATGGCTGGGTCGAATACGCGGATGGTCATAAACATGCGAATCTCCTTCTCGATCTTGATTTACATCCCCGCGTGCGGCTTTCCGTCGCTTGCATCGAACATCAGGACCATCCCGTAGCCGTTTTCTACAATTCCGGGCGCGTTCACATCCGGGCCTTGAAGCTGACGAAATGGCCGCGGCCGCGAAGCACTTCGAGGAAGAGGTAGTTTCCGCGAGCCTTGCCTCGAACGGCACGCCGCAGCACGGCCGCGCTTGGGCGGGAGAAGGTATCCACTTTTGTGATGACATCGCCAACCCGCAGGCCGATGTCGTCGCCGAGGCTGTCCGAATCAACGCGGATGATGCGAAGACCATCAGCCTGGGCTTCCACGGCCACTCCTAGTTGTCCGAAACCTCGCTGACCCTCGTCAGGCCGCCCTTGATCCGGCGCTGGGCGCCCATAGGCCAGTTCGAGGCGCGCGATCGGCTCGCGCGTTGACGCGGTGAAGGAGACCCGTCGCACATCGCTGTCCACGTCGTCGCCGGCGGTTGTGCCGATGGTCGGGGCCGCGCCCGGCGCTCTCGATTGGGCGCTATCCCGGCCGCGTTCGCGGCTGGGCTCGTACTCCTCATAGACCTGCACCTCGATCGCGCCAACCCGAGCGCCCCGTATCGGCGCGCCTTCCGAGAACTCGGCCGGGCTGAAAACGAATCGTTGGGCTGTCCGATCGTTGACCTGGAAGCCGGTCAGCACGCGAACCTGGCCCGGGCCGATGATCGAGCCGATGTCCCGATCCGCGGCGCCGACGACCGGATTCTTGAAGTAGACGTTGACGCCATCCACGGAGACCACCACCTTGATGCGGCTTCGTCCGGTGTTTTCGAGGCGGACGGTGTAGCTCTGGCCAACCAGAGACGCGGTATTGCCGGTAAAGGCCCACGCGCCGGGCCCGTCGCTTTCGAAGGGCATCGCCGGACGTCCGTCAGGGGTGACCTGAACATAGAGCGAATTGCCCGCGCCATAGGACAGTCGCAACTGGTCCTGAGTCGTGACGCCACCCCGCAAACTGTCCTGTGCTGCTCCAGCGGGCATGGACAGCCACGCGAGCGCGGCTGCAAGGGCGATGGTCGTCGCGCTAAGTCTCGTAGTTGCCATGGTCATCTCAAACTCCTTTGTTTACCGGATACCTCCCTTCGACCGAGCAATGGCCGTGCCAAAGGGCGGATGGGTCGCGTCCGAACCTATCGGGGCCGCAACTAGGCTTTCGTTTCCCGCCCGTTCCACCCGGGTGCTCCCGCCTCGAAAGGTAGGATCAACCCATCGTGGGACCTCGGGTGGTCGTCGCCCAGGGACGGGCCCGCGCGCACACTTCTTGAGGAATCATGACGGAACCTCTGTTCCCTAAACGCCTTCATTCGTTCGTTTTCCTCGCAGCCCTCATCGGGGCCTCTGCCGCGTGCGACAAGGGTCCCGCAAAGGCCGCCCCGTCGCCCGCCATTCCGGTCACCACCGCGGTGGCCCAACAGGCCGACTTCCCCATCGAACTCCGTGCGATCGGATCCGTGGAATCGCCCTGGAACGTGGAGGTGAAGTCTCAGGTGGAAGGCGCCATCCAATCTGTCCACTTCCACGAAGGCGACGACGTGAGGGCCGGGCAACTGCTCTTCACCATTGATCCGCGCCCTTACGAGGCGGCGCTGGCGGTGGCCGAAGCGAACCTCGCACGCGACAAGGTGCAGGCACTGAACGCGGAGCGAGAGTTGAAGCGCGCGGCTGACCTCTTCGCGCAGGGGCTCATTGCGACCGACGTGAACGATCGCGCCGCCGCCACCTCCAACGCGCTCAATGCAGGCCTCAAGGCCGACGAAGCCGCGGTCCAGAACGCTCGTCTGCGTCTCGACTACTGCTCCATTCGGTCGCCCCTGAACGGTCGGACGGGCAGCATCATGGTGAAGGTCGGCAACATGGTGCGATCGCTCGACACCGTGTCACTGGTGAATATCCTCCAGATTGATCCCATCACGGTGAGGTTCAGCGTTCCGGAAGCGCGGCTCAGCGAGATCCGGAAGGCGGGCACGCTGCCCGTGACCGTCCTGCGTCGCGGTGAGGAGAACGATCCTTCGCAGGGAACCTTGACCTTCCTCGATCAGGAGATCGACCGCACCACGGGCAACATCAAGCTCAAGGCGCGCTTCGCAAACGCCGAGCGGAAGCTGTGGCCCGGGCAGTTCGTCGATGTGGTCATGGTGCTCAGCACCCGTGCGGCCGCCGTGACCATTCCCACCGCATCCGTCCAGGATGGACAGGCCGGTCCCTTCGTCTTTGTGGTGACCGCCGACAAGAAGGTCGAGTCGCGTCCTGTTCAGATTGGCCCGGCCCGTCTCGGTCTGACGTTGATTGAAAAGGGCATCGCGTCCGGTGAAACCGTCGTGGTCGACGGCCAGGTTCGTCTGACCGAAGGCGCCACGGTGGACGCGAAGGCTTCGGAACCGAAGTCGTGAACATCGCCGAAGTCTTCATCAAGCGCCCGGTCGCCACCACTCTGGTGATGGCGGCGATCCTCTTTTCGGGAATCGCGGGCTATCGCCTCCTTCCCGTGAGCGACCTGCCGAACGTCGACTTCCCCACCATCTCGGTCACCGCGGTCTTGCCCGGCGCGAATCCCGACACCATGGCGGCGTCGGTGGCGACACCTCTGGAAAAGCAGTTCTCAGCCATCGCGGGCCTTGATTCGATGACCTCGGTCAACGCCCTTGGTCTCACCCAGATCACCCTTCAATTCACGCTCGACCGCAACATCGACGCGGCCGGTCAGGACGTGCAGGCCGCCATTGGCAAGGCATCGTCGCAATTGCCGCCGACCATGCCGACCCAGCCTTCCTATCAGAAGGTGAATCCGGCCGACCAGCCCGTCATCTACATGAGTCTCCACTCGCAGACCCGGCCGCTCTCCGAGGTCGACAACTATGCGCAGACTCTGATCGCGCAGCGCCTGTCCATGATCAGCGGCGTCGCCCAGGTCGGGGTGATCGGTTCTCAGAAGTACGCGGTACGGGTTCAGCTCGATCCCTCGGCGCTGGCGAGCCGCGGCATGGGGATCGACGAGGTCACCACGGCGCTGCAGCGCGGGAACGTCAACCTGCCGACCGGAACTCTCTCCGGCCCAAGCGAAGCGGTCAACGTGGAAGCCAACGGCCAGCTTACGAATGCCGCAGCGTACCGGCCTTTGGTGGTTGCCTATCGCAACGGCTCTCCCGTGCGCCTGGAAGATCTTGGTCGCGTGATCGACGGTGTCGAGAACGACAAGGTCGCGAGCTGGTTCATGACCGAGCACGGCCTCGAACGCGCCATCACGCTGACCATCCAGCGGCAACCTGGCGCCAACACCGTCGCGGTGGTTCAGGCCATCAAGGATCTGCTGCCGTCTTTCCGAGAGCGGCTTCCCGCATCGGTGCAGCTCGATGTTCTCTTCGACCGTTCGCAGTCAATTAAGGAATCCGTGGGCGACGTGAAGTTCACGCTTTTGCTGACGGTCGCTCTTGTCGTCACCGTGATTTTCCTTTTCCTCCGCAACCTGGAGGCCACGCTGATTCCCAGCATGGCGTTGCCGATGTCCATCGTCGGCACGTTCTTCGTGATGTACATGCTCGGGTATTCGCTCGACAACCTGTCGCTCATGGCCCTGACCCTGAGCGTCGGTTTCGTCGTGGACGACGCCATCGTCATGCTGGAGAACATCGTTCGCCACATCGAAAACGGTGAGTCGCCGATGGAAGCGGCGCTGCGCGGTTCGAAGGAAGTGTCGTTCACCATTCTGTCGATGACGATCTCCCTGGTTGCGGTCTTCCTTCCCGTTCTTTTCATGGGCGGCTTGCTCGGGCGCCTCCTTCATGAGTTCGCAGTGACGATCAGCGCGGCGATTCTGGTTTCGGGTTTTGTGTCGCTCACGTTGACCCCGATGCTGTGCAGCCGTTTCCTGAAGGCTCAGCCTGTGGGCAAGCGACACGATCACAGCGGCGGCCGGCTGTTCGAAGCTGTCCAGCGGGGCTACGAAAAGACGCTGCGATCGGTCCTCGGTCATTCAGGCATTGTGTTGGTGGCGGCTGCGATCATCCTGGTGGCGACGGGCTGGCTTTTCGCGCGCATGCCCAAGGGCTTTCTTCCCACCGAAGACATCGGCCAGCTCCTGATCTATGCAGAAGCGGCGCAGGGCGTTTCGTTTGAGGCGATGGCCAAGCATCAGACCAAGCTTGCCGAGATCCTGGCGAAGGAACCCGGCATCGAAGTCTTCAACTCCAGCATCGGCGCTTCCGGCTCCACGAACACCATGAACTCCGGACGCCTCTTCGCCCGCCTTTCCGATAGGCACACCCGTCCTTCCGCACAGAAGATCGTCGAGAGCCTGCGCCCGAAGTTCGCCGCCGTCACCGGCATCCGCGCCTTTCCCCAGATCCTTCCTCCGATCCGCATCGGCGGCGTCGCCACGAAGAGCCTCTATCAGCTGACGCTTCAGAGTTCCGACACCGCCGAGCTCTATCGCACCGCTCCGCTTCTAGAACAGAAGATGCGTACGATCCCCGGCCTCGACGACGTCACCAGCGACCTGCAGATCAAGAGCCCGCAGATTCACGTGGAGATCGACCGCGATCGCGCCATCGCACTTGGCGTCACGGCTCAGCAGGTGGAAGACGCGCTCTACACCGCGTTCGGTACCCGCCAGGTCTCGACCATCTACGCAACCGACAACCAATACCGGGTCATCACGGAGTTGTTGCCGGAATTTCAGCGCGACACGTCGTCCATCGGCCTTCTGTACGTCCGATCCTCCACCGGCGCGCTCGTTCCAATTGAAGCGGTGGCGAAGCTGTCGCGTAGCGTGGCCCCCTTGCTGGTCAATCACCTCGGCCAGCTTCCTGCCGTGACGCTGTCGTTCAACCTGAAGCCCGGCACGTCCCTCGGCGAAGGGGTCGACCGGGTCAGCGCCGCGGCCAGCGAAATCCTTCCGCCTTCGGTCAGCACCAGCTTCCAGGGCGCGGCGCAGGCCTTCGAGTCTTCGATGCGCGGTCTCGGCTGGCTGTTGCTCCTCGCAGTGTGCGTGATCTACATCGTGCTCGGCATTCTCTACGAGAGCTTCATCCATCCGATCACGATTCTGTCGGGCCTTCCCGCCGCGGGTTTCGGCGCGCTGATCACGCTGTCGCTCTTCGGAGAAGACCTGAACATCTACTCATTCGTCGGCATCATCATGCTCGTCGGCATCGTCAAGAAGAACGCGATCATGATGATCGACTTCGCGATCGAGGCGCA
>JBDTQB010000031.1:0-22264 GCA_039932395.1 Vicinamibacteria bacterium
GGAAGTTCGCGATCACGCGCGCGTTTTCTTCGTGACGCGGCATGCGGACGGCCAGCGTCTTGGTGCCGCGCAGGACGAGGAACGAATCGAGCGGAGACAAAATCGCGCCCTGCGCGTTCTGGACGTACTTCAGCCACTTCACGTCGTCAGCTGATTTGCAGACGGCCACACCGCCGATGCTGTCGGAATGACCGTTCAGGAATTTCGTGGTCGAGTGCACGACCAGGTCCGCGCCGAGCGACAAGGGCCTCTGGAAAAACGGACTCATGAACGTGTTGTCGACGACCAAACGCGCGCCCTTCTTGTGCGCGACCGCGGCGAGCGCCTTGATGTCGCAGATCTTCATCATCGGATTCGTCGGGGTCTCAAGCCAGAGGAGCGCGAAGTCGCCGATGGTCTTCTCGACCTCGGCTGCGTCTGAGAGATCGAGGAAATCGAAGGTCACGCCGTAGGGCGCGATCAGTTTCGTGAAGAGGCGGTGCGTTCCGCCGTAGACGTTGTCGCTGACCACCACGCGCTGGCCCGGCTTCACGAACGACATCACGGCGTTCGACGCTGCCAGACCGGACGCGAAGCAGATGCCGCCGGCACCGCCTTCAAGCGCCGCGAGGTTCGCTTCGAGCGCGAAGCGGGTCGGGTTCTGTGTGCGGCCGTACTCGAAGCCTTTGTGCTTGTCGATGCCTTCCTGGACGTACGTGGAGGTCAGGTAGAGCGGCGTGATCACGGCACCGGTGGTGGGATCAGGATGCTGGCCGGCGTGGATGCAATCGGTGGCGAAACCCATGGGGACGGAACCTCTCTCGTACCGGCCCTTCGACAAGCTCAGGGACCAGATGTTGTTGTGCCCTTCGACAAGCTCAGGGACCAGATGTTGTTGTGCCCTTCGACAAGCTCAGGGACCGGATGTTGTTGTGCCCTTCGACAAGCTCAGGGACCGTTTGTGATTGGCCCTTCGACAAGCCTCAGGGCCGAAATGATTTAGGAAAACTGGCGGAGCCAGGCGGTGAGTTCATCAATCGGAATGGCCTTCGAATACAAATAGCCCTGCATGAGGTCACAGCCCCACGATTCCAAGAGTTTCTGCTGATCCTGACGCTCCACGCCCTCGGCCACCACGCGCATGTTCAACGCGTGACCGAGCGACACCACCGCGTGCGCAATGGCGGCGTCATCGGGATCTTCGATCATGTCCCGGATGAACGACGCGTCGATCTTCAGCATGTCGACCGGCATCTGACGCAGCCGCGACAGCGAGGAATAGCCCACTCCGAAATCGTCGATGGCGATCGATGCGCCTGCTGCCTTCAGGCGGCGCAGTTGATCGCCGATCAATTGCCCCTCGCTCAGCGCCGCGGTCTCGGTGATCTCGAAGTGGAGCCGCGTGGGCGGGAAGGATTCGTGCTTAAGGGTCGCGAGCACGTCGTCCACGAAGGACTGGTTCGACAGTTGTCGCACGGAAACATTGATCGCAAGCTTGAGAAGAGGCACCTTCGGCATGCGCGGGATGGTCTTGATGGCGCGGATGGATTCACGCAGAACAAGGTCGCCCAAAGACACGATGAGCCCGGTGTGCTCGGCGAGAGGAACAAATTCGGATGGCATGGTCATGCCGCCGGTCTTCTCATTGGGCCAGCGGACGAGCGCTTCTACCGCCACCGGCCTCTGCGTCTTGGTGTCGAGGATGGGCTGGAAGTAAACCGCGAGCTTCGAACGAACGATGGCGGTCCGCAGTCCGCGTTCCATGGTGACGCGCCGTTCCACGTCATCCTTCAGAGCGGATGAGAAGAGCTGATGGGTGTCCCGTCCCATTTCCTTGGCTCCGTACATTGCGAGGTCGGCCGCCTTCAGAAGGGTATCGCGGTCGGTGCCGTTGTCGGGAAACATCGCGACCCCGACGCTCGCGGTCACCAGAACTTCGCTGCCCGCCGCATCCAGAGGCACGCGCAGCGAATCGACGAGTTTCTGGGCGACCCGCGCCGCGCCGATCGGATCGGTATCGGGAAGGATGGCGATGAACTCGTCACCGCCCCGCCGCGCGAGAGTGTCCGAATCCCGCAGGCAACTCGCCAGACGCGCGGACACCAGGCGCAGCACTCCGTCACCGACGCTGTGGCCAAGCGTGTCATTGACTAACTTGAAGCGATCCAGGTCCACGAAAAGAACCGCGAGCGGCGTGCGATGACGCTCGGCCAGGGCGAGCGCCGTATCGAGACGATCGTCGAAGAGGAATCGGTTAGGGAGGCCGGTCAGGGAGTCGATGTAGGCGAGCGACTGGATTTGCTCGTCCTTTTGCTTGCGTTCGATGCTTTCCGCGATGTGACCCGACACGAACGTCAGCAGATCGCGATCGGCGGGGGAGTAGCGGAGATTCCGGTCGTAGCTCTGAACAACCAGAATGCCGAAGGTTGCGTTGCCTCGGATGAGAGGAACACCGATCCAGCTCGCGGCGGTGCGGCCGTAGGTATTGATCTGTTTTGACTCCCGCAGATCGGTGATGACCTGCTCGTCTGACAGCAGAGGCTCGCCCGATCGAATGACGTATCCGGACAGGGTGTCATCCACGTTGAGACGCGGAGGAGGCGCCTCGTCGAACTCGTCGCGGAAGTAGGGGAACGTAAGGTGGGTGCCTTCTTCATCGAGCAGGCCGATGAAGAAGTTCTTCGCGTACATCAACTCGCCCACGATGTCGTGGATCTCGGAGAACAGCGCTTCGATACCGATTGAGCGCGTGGATGCCTGGGCGATACGGTAGAGGGCCGACTGAAGCTCCTCGGCCTTCTGCCGCTGCGAGAGATCGCGCGCGATGATGAGCGCGCCGCGCCGGCCCTCCACATCGATCGCGGCGGCCCGCACTTCGACGCTGACGTGGCCCTTGGACTGCTTGAGGCGAATCTCGCTGGTCCGCGGCCTTCGACCGAGGGCGACCGCTTCCATCAATTCCCTCAGCACCGCCCGATCTTCCTCGGGGGCGAGGTGAATGAGCTCAAGCGGCTGGTCGGCCAGTTCAGGCGACAGGTCGAGCAGTCGCTTGGTCCCCGCGTTTGAGAAGACCACGCGCTCGCCCTCCAGAACGAAGACCGGATCGGGCAGCAACTCGATGAGCTGGCGATAGCGCTGCTCGCTGTTCACGAGCGCTTCCTCGGCCCGTTTGCGCGCGCTGATGTTCCGAATGATGGACAGAGCCGCCGGCTGCTTGTCGTAGATGATCGGCTCGCTCTGCGCCTCGATGTCGATGGTCGTTCCGTCGAGCCGGATGGCGACCTGCTCGAGCGGAGGAGCGGAGAGGCCCAGATGCACGGCCTTGATGCGCTCTGCGGCGATGTCGCGGCAGTCCGGATGGAGACGGTTGATCAAGGGTTCGCCCATCAACTGCTCGAAGGATTCGGCTCCCATCAATCGCAGGTAGGCGGGATTGACCAGCAGGAGTTTGCCGTCGCGACTCACTGAGACGGCGTCGGGCGACGCGTCGACCAATTGGCGATAGCGCTGCTCGCTCTCGCGCAAGGCCTGTTCGGCTTTCATCGACTCCGTCATCACCCGGACGAACGCCCGGAGCGCCGGTTTTCCCTCGAACTCGACGCGATGTGAGTCGAGCTTCACCAGGCCGATTTCTCCGTCCAGGCGCTTGAAGCGAAGCACCAACGATTCAACGGCATGGCCTGATTCAAGATCGGAAACCCGCTCCAGGATGGAGGGAAGATCCTCCGGAAAGATGAAGTCACTCACCTTTCGCGACAGCAGATCCTCGGCCGTGCGGCCGCCGGCCAGGGCGACCAGGGCCTTGTTGACGAACAGAGGCTTGCCGTCCCGATGGATCAGGATGCCATCTGGAGTGTTCTCGACGAGGCTTCGGTAGCGCGCCTCGCTCTCGCGCAGGGCCGCCTCCGCCGTCTTGCGCTCCGTGATATCCATCAGCAAAGCTACGTATGCGCTTTTGCCGCGCGCATCGAAGGGAACCGAGCGCACTTCCGCATCGGTCATCCGGCCATCAAGACGTCTCAGCCGTACGTCGATCGGCGGATTTGATTCCCCGCGATACAGTCGCGAGACTCTCTCCTGCACGATCGGCAGAAACGCGGGGTCGAGGAAGTGGTGCGCGGGCCGACCGATGACGTCGGTCCGATCGTTGCCGCCGACCAGGTGGAGGTAGGCCTCGTTGCACCACACCAGCTTCTCGTCGACCGCGATTGACGCCGCGAAGGGCGCCGATTCCAGGACATAAAGCAGTCCTACGCTGTCAAAGAGTTCTTGCCAGACCATCGGGTTCATTCAGGCACCAGCGAGGGGGCCATCGCCCCTCACTTGATGCTGACCGAGATGTCGAGAGGCCGTCCGTCCCGGAGGATCTGCGCCTTGACCGACCCGCTCGACTGAAGCTTGGGCCAAAGTCCGATCAGGGTGGCGAAGCTGTCGATGGGAGTTTCGTTCACGTTGATCAGGACGTCACCGGCCTTGAGGCCGATGGTTTCCAGGATGGTCCCGGCGGGAACGCGCGACAGAGTGAAGCCCGCGACCTGGCCGCGCGACGTGACGGGGACGAGTGTCGTCTCCGTCATCAAGCGCGACATCTCCAGATTGAGCCGTCCTTCGAGTTCGGCGCGGTTCATGGTGAAGTCGGCGGGGGGAAGTTGTGCCGCGGGTTCGGCCGCCGCGGTGGCCGTGGTGGTGCGAAGAACCGGTGCGGCGTTGAGCCTCAAGGTGCGACGCTCACTGCCGCACACGAGATCCACGCTGTCGGCATGGATGGCCGCGACGTCACAACCAAACGCTCGATCGCCGACCGTCACCGGGCGCGCTCGTCCTTCAGAGATCAATGTCGCGGCATTCCGTCCTGACCGGGCGAGGACGAGACCAGACAGAGTCACCTCCGGACCGGTCGCAGCCAAGGCGAGAAACAGCGTCAGGACCGGCGTGCCCATGGTGTCAGCATAGCGAACCTGCCCGTTTCGGCCTTGACCTGTAACCTACGTGCTTAATGGATGTTGTGGCGTACAGCCGGGAGCTCACGGCCGAGATGGTGCTCGACGCCTATCCTCGGGGCCTGTTCCCCATGGCGTATGTCGAAGAACAGGTGGTCACGTGGCACCGTCCCAAGGTCCGCGCGATCATTCCGTTGAACGACGCGCATGTTCCGCGCCGCCTCGAACGCACGCTCGCGCAAGGCCGTTTTGAGGTGACCTTCGACCGTGCGTTCGGCGAAGTGATGAAGGCATGTGCGGCTGACCGGCCCGTGTGGATTAGCGATGACTTTCACCGCGTCTATGGCGAGCTCCATGACCTTGGCCACGCTCATTCGGTTGAGGTCTGGACGCGGGGGAAGACCGAATTGGTAGGCGGGCTCTACGGACTCGCCCTGGGTGGCGCGTTCTTCGCCGAGTCGAAGTTCCATCGTGCGCGCGATGCATCCAAGGTGGCGGTGGTTTCGCTGGTCCGTCATCTGAACGCATGTGGCTTTGCGCTGCTCGAAGTTCAATACCTCACCGAACATCTGAAGCAATTCGGTACCATCGAGATTTCACACCGTGACTATCTGGGGCGCCTCGGGGCGGCCCTTGAGCTACCGGTTCGCTTTGGTGTCACTTCGGTCGCATAAGCTCCCGACCCGCCCATGAGCCTCGACCTTCTCAAGGAACACCGCAGAGTCTTCGCCGAGAAGGCCGTGCTGCCTCAGGTCTACGGCGTGTGGTTCGACCGGTTGATCACTGGCCTGCCGCAAAACGGTCTTGTCCTCGAAGCGGGTGCGGGACCAGGCTTGTTCGCGCCCCACGCGAGGCGGTCGCGCCCCGACCTGCGCTGGATTGCTCTGGATCTCATCGAAGCGCCGTGGAATGACATTGTGGCCGACGCGCAGGTTCTGCCGTTTCGCGATGGATCCTTCGACGCCGTGATCGGCCTCGACTTCGTGCATCACCTTTCGACACCGCTCGAGTTTTTTCGCGATGTCGCGCGCGTGCTCAAGCCGGGCGGGGAACTGCGCGTCGTCGAGCCGTGGGTGTCGGTGTTCTCCTTTCCGATCTATCGCTGGCTCCATCAGGAAGGGGCCCAACTCGGTCTTGATCCGGCGCGCCCGTTTCAGAAGGGCGATTCCAAGGAGCCCTTCGAGGGCGACGCGGGCGTGACTCGCGCGATCGCGTCCAAGGTGAGCGATCAGACCTGGCGAAGTCTCGGATACGCGGGCAAGCCTGCCTTGGCCTCGATCAACGGGTTCGCCTATTTGATGAGTCTGGGGTTCAAGGCGCCTTCGCTCCTTCCACGCTCGCTCGCAGGTCCGATGATCGCGCTCGATCGTCTGCTGCCCGCGGCACTCACTGCCATGCGAATTGAAATGCGCGCCCGCAAGTCCGCTTAGCGACTCCTCGGGCCGTGCGCCCGCGCATAAGATCCAGGCCCCATGAAGCGCCTCCTTGCCGCCTCGATCCTCATAGCCTTAACTCCGCTCGTCTCGTTCGCCGACGACGAGGGTCGTCTCTCGCTCGACCCTTCGGGGAAGCGGCTTGCGCGATCGCAAGGCTCCTTCACCACCATCCTCGATCTGACGGGTCGGTCAAACGCGGCGGCGGTTGATGGCTCGGATGCGGTCTGGGTCGAGGCCTCTCACTCGCTCCTGGTCTCCCGTCAGCATGAAGGACGGCGTCGTCTCTTCGAGATCGGAGCGGAGGGCGAACGGCGCGCCGCGCGTGTGGTCACGGATGGTTCCGTCCCGGGCGATGAGACCGGAGCGACGATCCGCAAGGGGCGCGTGTTTTTTTCGATCGGCAACGACGACGACGCGGATCTCTACACGGTGGCGCTCGCAGGCGGTGCGCCCAAACAACTCACGAAAAATCCCGCCCGCGATCTTTCGCCCACGGTATCGGCGGATGGAACGAAGATCGCCTTCGTATCCGATCGATCCGGGAGCGACCAGATCTGGGTGATGCCCGTCGACCCACCCTTTGGAGAGGCGCATCGTGTGACCTTCTCCGATGGCGATGACACGGATCCCGCGTGGTCGCCCGATGACCGCCGCATCGCCTACACCACCGTGGTGTCCAACGAGCGGTGGATCGCGGTCACCGATGCGGGCGGCGGCGAACGGCAGCTGGTGCGGCGTGGCGCGATGTCGCCCGCGTGGTCGCCCGATGGCGCGAACCTTTACGCCTTGACCGCGCCTCCGCTTCCCCAGGATTACAACGGCAATCCCCGCCGTTTGCTCGACAAGGACCGCGCTCCCGTTTTCGCGCGCGGGGCGTTTGAGTTCATCTCGATGCGCGCGCCCGACCCCGTGGAAGGGGGACGCAAGGTGGCGGCCGCAACCTTGGCCCCCTTCGATGCCACGAAGAGGTTCGATACGGTGTCCGGCGTTCTGCTCAAGCTGTACGGAAGCGCATCCACGCAGCTCGCCGCGGCGTGGTCGGAACTCGTGACGCGCTTCAGGCCACAGATGGCGGCCGTTCGGACCGACGCAGCGTTTGAGGACACCGTCGATCGCATGCTGGAAGAGCGACCTCCCATCAAAGTCGAAGCGAAGTCCTCGCGCGCCGTCGTGGTCTCTGCTCATCCGCTGGCCACGGCCGCCGGGCTCGAAGCTCTTCGCCGCGGAGGCAACGTCGTTGACGCGATCGTCGCGGTGTCCTTCGCGCTTGGCATCGTCGAAGAGGACGCGTCGGGGATCGGTGGCGAGGGGATGATGCTCATCCACCGCGCGTCTGACGGGAAGACCGTCGCCATCGACTTCAAGGATCAGGTGCCGATGGAAGGCACGCTCACCAATCCCAAGATTCTTGATGGCGATCGCCTCGTGGGATCGGGCCCCGCCGCGGTGAATATTCCGGGCGTGGTCGCCGGGATGGACCTGGCGTATCGAAAGTACGGAAGCGGCAAGATTCCGTGGAAGGATCTGATTGAGCCCGCCATCCGTGCCGCGCGGGAGGGTTTCGTGCTTGATGAGGCGCTGCCGTCGTCAGTGCGTGCGGGACAACGCTCTCTCAAGAAATACGAAGGCGCCGCGAAGATCTTTCTGCCCGGCGGTAAGCCGGTGAAGCCGGGCGACACTTTTAAGAATCCCGACTACGCGGCGACCCTCGATCGGATTGCAAGCGTCGGTGCGTCGGATTTCTACAAGGGCGATATCGCGCGCCGCATCGCCGAAGACATGCGGAAGAATGGCGGAATCATCACGGAAGCTGACCTCTCCCAGTATCGCGCCATCGAACGAGAGCCGTTGCGTGGACGGTACGAAGACTATGACGTGGTGACCGCGCCGCCGCCCGTCACCGCCGGCGTGTCCCTCCTCCAAACGCTGCAGATCCTCGACCACTCGCCGCGAGAAGGCCGCGGTCAATACACGCAGAATGCGAACGCCTTCCACTTCATGGTGGAGGCTTGGAAGCGCGCTGGTCGTGGCAATCTCGCGGCCGACCCCGCATTCTTCGACCTCTCGCTTGACGAGCCTTTGTCGCTTCCGTGGGCGAAGAAGCAGTTCGCGAACATCGTCGCCAACCGCGCGACCCCTGATCCCGAGTATCCGGACGAGCCCGAAGACGAGCGCGACTACAAGAGAGACCGCATTGGAACGGGCACCACGGCCGCCGTCGTCATGGATTCGGAGGGCAACATGGTGGCGCTCACCCAAACACTCTCGACGTGGGGCGGCGCCTTCTACGTCAGCGACGGCCTCGGCTTCCTCTACAACAATCATCTCCGCTCGTTCCGGCGTCAGCCGAAGCGTTTCAACTCATTGACACCGCTCGCGCGGGCCGCCACCGGGATCGCGCCGACCCTGGTCTTCAAGCGCGAGGGCGATAAGTCCGTTCCCATCGTTGCTGTTGGCGCGGCGGGTAACGCCTGGATCTCCGCGGCGGTCTATCAAATTCTGACGGGTGTTCTGGACCTAGGGCTGAGTCCACAGCAGGCGGTCGAACAGCCGCGCTTCCTGATTGGCCGGAAGCAGTTTCCGCCGCGCCAGACGCCGGTGCCGAGCCGCATCCTCTATGAAGACGTCATTCCGAGGCGGGTGGTCGAAGACATGCGCGTGCTCGGACATCGGCTTCAGCCGATCGGACTCAAGGGCGAGCTGGTGATGGGTTACGCGTCGGTCGCGGTTCGCGATCCGAAGACCGGTGAAGTGAAAGGCGGAGCGGATCCGCGCCGTTCCCACTTCGCGGGCGCCTACGAGCGCTGATCGTCTCCCGCGTCAGGCCAACGCCACGACCGCCGTCTCTTTCGTTTCCATCCCCAGACGCTTCATGCGGCTCTGAAGGGTGGATGGCTTGAGCCCGAGGATCTTCGCCGCGCCGCGTTCCCCATAGACCCGGCCGCCGGTGGCCGCCAGGACGCCGCGAATATGGCGGCGTTGGACTTCGTCGATCGTCACGAGTTCGACCTCAGTGTTCACCACGGTCGCGACCGGCGCCGGAAAGGCCAGGCCAGCGAAGGCCGACCCCTGACCCAAAGGTAGATCCAGCACAGCCGGCGTGAGATCCTGCCCCGCGGTCAGGATCGTTCCGCGCTCCAGGATGTTGGCGAGCTCGCGGATATTGCCCGGCCAGGTGTAGCGGCGGAGATGAGCGAGTCCCTCCCCGGTCACGCGCATGCCGCGACGGCCGGTGCGACGCTGCTGTTCGAACAGGATGGCTTCCACGAGTTCCGGCAGATCCTCGAAGCGTTCACGCAAAGGAGGCAGCACCAGCGGAAAAACCGAAAGACGATAGAAGAGATCTTCACGGAACTGTTTCTCGGCGATGGCCTTTCCGAGATCCAGGTGAGTCGCGGCGAGGATGCGCACGTCCACCTTCACGGTGCGATCTGAGCCGACCGATTCGAACTGGCCTTCCTGAAGGACGCGAAGCAACTTTGCCTGGAGTTCGATCGGCAGCTCGCCCACTTCGTCGAGAAGCAGAGTTCCGCCGTTGGCCATCTGGAAGCGTCCGGGACGATCTTTCACCGCGCCTGTGAACGCGCCCTTCACATGACCGAAGAGTTCGCTTTCGATGAGCCCGGCCGGGATGGCGGCGCAGTTGATCGCGACGAACGGCCGCTCGGCGCGACGGCTCCACGAGTGGATGGCATGGGCGAGCCGCTCTTTGCCCGTTCCGGTTTCACCCAGGATCAACACCGGTGTTTCCGTTTCCGCGACCTGATGCGCGCGTCGAACGAGTTCGCGCATCGACGATGTCTTGGTTCGCTCGATGGCGGTCGTGGAATCGCCTTCAAGATCGCGCTCCAGGAGGCGCGCTCGCTCGCTTTCGGTGTCGTGCAGGCGGGACAACGATTCCCGTTGCAGCGCGTTGAGGATCGCGAGTCCAAGGATCTGCCCGTAGACATCGACGAGGTTGACCGTCTCCCGCGGATAGGCCACGCAGACGTTGCGATCGAGCGTCATGACGCCGAAGCAGCTCTCGCCCGCGCACAACGGAACCACCATGCAGGAATGGCCGTGGGGAAAATCCAGGATGCCGTCGAAGGGATCGCCCTCGCCGTGCGCATGATCGGTTTCGAGAAAGGCGCGCGCGCGCCTTGCGTTGAGCGCTTCCTTGATCGAAGGGAATCGGCTGAGGTCGAGCGTGACGTTCTTCACCCGACCATCAGCCAGCGCGCCGCGGGCGACCCGCGAAACGAGCTTTCCCTGATCGAGCACGAAAACAAC
The DNA here is from genome assembly GCA_039932395.1 of Vicinamibacteria bacterium. Lineage (GTDB taxonomy): Bacteria > Acidobacteriota > Vicinamibacteria > Fen-336 > JAGNNV01 > JAGNNV01. The sequence continues at coordinate 10,628 of JBDTQB010000031.1, forward strand.
CCCGAGGTCGTAGGGGACGATGCGGGCGAGCGCATCCAACCCGCTGCGAAGGACGTCGTCGAGCGAAGATTTCTCCGCAGTAAGAGCGACCAGTTCACGAAGGTCGCGGGTGAGATCCAAACTGTCAGGCATGGGCCGGATGGTACCTCGAATACCGACATGTCGTTATGAGGATTTCACCGCCTAATCGGTGGAACTGATTTCTCGGTGTGATTGAGAAGAACAGCTGGTTCCTGAGGGCATCGATCGAGACGTAGAAGGGGCTCGGGCGGGCTGCTAACGTCGTCACCATGTTGACGACTGAAGGAGCCATCCGTTGATTTCCCTGGCGCAGACCATCATCGCGTGGACGGGCGTTCTGGTGGCGGGTGCTGGAGCAGTGGCGAGCGGGATGAACATCAGCCGATCCAAGTGGGCCGTGCTCTTGACGGGCGCGTTCGCGATCGAGACCGCCGTTCTGGTGTTCTTCCGGCTGGCGGTGCAGTTCGCGACGAGCGGAGTGTTGGGCGCGTCCACCGTTGGCGCACTGTTCCTTATGGCGTCGGTGGTCGGGGTCGCGTCCCGTGCCGCGATCGTGGCCGGGATCGCGGGGTTGTTTTCGGAGCTGTCGCAGCGACCGTCCACCACACCCGCATAAGACCGTCCACCGCCTGCCCGCAGCGGCTCAATGCGCGATGATTTGTTTCGGCTGCTCGGTCAGGGAAGGCAGGACGTAGAGCTTCCCGTCGTCTCCGCGAAGAAGACGTGAACCCGGGGTCCCTGCGGGCGAATGTGAGTAGAACTCAGGGAACGGGCTGACCCGAGAGAGGCGCCTGACCATCGCGCCGCTGTGCGTGTCGTACAGGGCCACGTCGGGCGCGCCGTTGTTCATCAGGCCCACGGCTAGGATCCCGGGGAACATTTCACTGCCCAGGCGTTTCGCATCACCCGCAAGGACGGGAATGTCCATCAGCGGCCTCCCTTCCGCCGAGAAGAGGTGAACCACTTTCTCTGAGGCGTTGAAGGTCGCGATCCGTCCATCGGACAGGAACATCCCCGTCGAGGTTCGTCCTTGAACGTCAAGCGTCGTCTCCTCCAGGCGAGCGCCCTCCGCCGCCACGCGGACGACCGACAGATCCGACCCCGTTCCGGTCATGTGGGACGTGATCATCGCGCGCTCGCCGCGATCGTCCATCCGCGCCCAGGTCCCATCGATGTCTCCGAGATTCGTGACCTTGCCCGAGGCAGGGTCGATGTCGGAAATGTTGAGTCTCGGACTCGTGCCGCTTCGCTCGCCGATGGTGATCACCCGATAAGCTCCCGACGGAGCGAAGGCGGAGCCTGCGTTGCCGACCGTGTTTCGACGGAGGTCGCCGTCGCTTATCTCCCCACGCGTGAGAGAAACGAAGGTCACATGGGTTTCCCAATGGATGGCGAAGAGGTCTCCATCATTTGCAGGCACCACCCGGGAGATGGGACCGAAAATTCCCTCACTGGCCGAGAAGGTATTAGGCATCGCCCGTGGGAGCGAGACGGTCGCGATCCGTCCGTTTTCGGTTTGCGCGCGAAGATTTGAATGACCGGTCAGGCTGCGCCACAAGGGTCGAATGAAAAACGGCGTGGCCTCACTCCAGGCGATGGTCTTACCGTCTGCCGACTGCCACGGACCCTGACCAGGATCATTGTTCAGTGACCGGGCCGCCCCGCTCGAAATATCCAGCGCGAACTGCTGACCCAGCGTGAGACGGCCTCGCCGGTCGGTGTACGAGAAGACGTACGCGGACTGGCCGTCCCGCGAGCCATTCACGAAGTAGTACTTGTCGACGTCGGTCGGTCTTATGTTTAGGGCGTACACACGAGCGCCGAAGACGATCACGCAACACAGCCCCAAAGCCACGGCCATCGTTCGTGATCGCGCGCGACGAAGAGCGGTGAAGTCAGCGCGACCCATGGAGATGCCGAGCACAGACGCAACGAAGCACGCGAAGATCCATCCCTCGAAGAACCACCGGACGGGCAGCGAGGTCGAGGATCTCGTGCGCGCCGCGAAATCCGCGAAGTAACCAAACCCGTAGATGAACGCCGCCAGGGTCACCATCGTTCTCAACGAAGTGATGACCCAGGATCGTGGCCCGTGCGACTGCGCGGCGCTTTCGCGCTTCGGGCTGACCGCCAACCCCAGAAACAATGCCACGCTCCAGCTCATCAAGAGGAGCTGCAGCGTTCGATCGTGGCTCATGAGAAAGAACCCGGCTTGTTCCGGGGAACCGAAGATCTGACGCGTCAAGAGGAAGATTCCCCCAGTCCCTACCGCAAGGCCAATCATCGCGAGCAAGCGGCCTGCGAACAGGGTCGTGATGCTCAGGGGGCGCGCGAACACGAACGATGCGCGACCTGCGGTGAAGTCGCCGCCAAACGTGAGTCCCGCTGCAACACCCACCACCACCATCAACAACCCCAGCAGCGCGTTCGTGTCGAATAGCAGCATCCCGGAGATTCCCGTTCCAAAGCCGGACACAAGCGTAGGAAGCAGACCCGCCACGACGGCCGCCACGATCATGGTGCGACCCATGCGCTTGAGATCCAGCAGCGCCACGGCCCATGCTTTGTTCATAGTCCCAGCTCCCCGCCATGCGTGGCCTCGGTGAAAATCTGTTCGAGCGATCCGCCTCGCTCGACCTTGAGCTTTTCCGTCTCGTCATTCACCACCAGCTGAGTCCCGCGGAGGATGCCGACATGATCGGCAATGCCCTCGACTCCGGCCAGATCGTGAGTGGTGAGGACCACGGTGGTGTTTCGGTCAGCCAGATCGCCGATGAAGTCGGCGAAGAATTCGTTTCGCGCCACGACATCGAGACCCAGCGTCGGGTCATCCAAAACCAACAGCTCCGGCTGACTGCCAAGCGCCAGCGCCAGACTGAACAGCGCACGCTGACCTTTCGAGAGGGTCGACAGGTTGGCGGAACGGGAAATCCGCGCTCGATCGAGCCGGGTCTTGACCATCGAGCCATTCCACTTCGAGTACATCGCACCGTGGAACGCTTCGACATCGCCCACCCTCAGATGCGGAGGCGCGTCCATGGTTTCCGGCACATAGCCCGTGCGATCGAGCAGCCGAGCGCGGTGCCCCCATACATCTTCACTGAAGAGTTGCACGTTTCCCGACCACGGCTTCTGAAGCCCGAGCAGGCATCTCATCAGCGAGGACTTGCCGGCGCCGTTTCTGCCGAGGAGCGCGTAGACCGATCCTCGCTCCACTTCGAAGGACACACCGTTGAGAACCTCATTCGCGCCGTAGCGAACGCAAAGCCTGTCCACCTTGATAACGACATCAGTCATGACGTCCCGCCTTTCTGTTTGCTGCTGAGTTCCTTCCAGGCTGTTTGAAGTGCGTCCCGCGCGGCCTCCACGTCCGCCCCATGAGTCATGGCGAAGGAGGCAAAGGTCAGGGCCGCATGGCTGAGTGCACGCGACTGTTCTGACTTTCGGAGGGTAGGGGGAACCGCCGACACATAGGTCCCGTCGCCTCGCCTCACTTCGAGAAGTCCGGCCGCGACCAGCGTCTGATACGCCTTGGACACCGTGGCGGGGTTGATACGAAGTTCGGTCGCCAGTTCCCTGACCGAGGGGACGGCATCGCCCGGGGTCAACGCTCCGGTTGCGAGTAGCCGTCGCATCCCTTCCTCGATCTGGCTCCAGATGGGACGGGGGTCGGCGGGTCGCACCGGGATGCGCGCGGACCATGAATCAGTTCGAGGAGAGATCATATTGAATCAGTGTATCGGTACACTAATACACTGCTCTCGAACGAGTCAAGAGCCTTCTTGAAGGATCGCGAACTTCCTACCTGGGGGCGGTGACGGGGAGAACGACCTCCCACCGGAGGAGCCGAAGCGACACGTCGCTTGGGCCTTGAAGCCGGACCAGATTGTCACCGCGGATCAACGCGCGTCGAGGGATCTCTAACACCGAAGGCCCTGCTTGGGTAGACACCGATCCCACGGGATGGCCGGAGATGAGAACGACGACTTCGGCCCCTTTCGGTCCGTCGATCTCAAGCGTCATTCGGCCCGGCCGCGGAGTGAAGACGGGCAGGAGAAGTTCGGCCTGCGAATGAAACTCCGGAGTTCCGGGCGCGAACGCGGCGTCGGCACCGAACCCGCGGTAAAGGAACCAACGCTGCCGTCGCCCCTCGGTGAGATTAAAACGCTCCTTGGGGGGTGTCGCGAACCGGCCGCTGCGGGTATCGAAAGAGAAGAGTCCGCCATCCTCGAGGAGCCGTGCGGTCTTCACGGACTCGCGGATGCGCCCGGTCATCGCGATGGGTTCGGGCGTGATGGGGAACGGCGCGCGTTCGTAGGGATCGGTTGCCGCGACGAGCGCCAGGCAGACGATGAGGGCTGCGATGGCCGCGTACGTGGGCCGGCGATGGGATAACACGACACGCACCGGAGGCTCCGCTCTGACAAAGCCCACTCCGCGCAGGGCCAGGGGAAGCAACGCCGGCCAAGCGAACAAGGAGAGACGTGGCAGGTCGCTCACTGAATAGTGATACGGATTCGAGACGATCAGGCCAAAGGTGAAACTCCACATCAAACCCGCTTGAATGGCGAGCGCCCACGACTTCTCCCGGAAAGCTCCGATCACCGCGGGGATCATCAGGCCCGACAGCATGGCGCTCACCGCGAGCGCCCCGCCGGATTGGAGGACGCGCCCGATCGTGACATCGAAAAAGGAAAACGCGTCGGGGGGCAGCACGGCATGCCCCCAGGTCAAACGGAGTAACAGGGCGAGTGCCAAGGCAGGGGCCGCCACCACGGCGGAGTTGAGCGCGCCCCTCACCCAGCCCTCCCTTGGTATGAGGGCGAGGGGAACGAGGACGAGGGCAAGAAGGCCCGTTTCTTTCGTCAGCGCAGACAGGGCAAACAGCGCCGCCAGAACGACCACATCCGGATCCACCAGCTCGCAGAAGATGGCGACCATGAGGAGCAGGGCCAGAGGGTCCACCAGAATCTGGTAGTTCATGACGACGCGGAAGGGAGGCGAGATGGCGAAGAGGAAGGACGCGAGGGCCGCCGCAGCACTTGAGAAACCGAGCCGCCTCAGCCACCACCCGACGACGAAGATGGCGCCGGAGAGCAACAAGACGTTGAGCCAGAAGAACGCGACGGCCGACGACGAAGCCGGGATCAGACTGACGATCCACGGTTCGAGGATGCGGTAACCCCAGGGCGGAAGCGTGAAGATACGCGGCGCCTCCGTCATCGAATCGTAGGCATGCCCGTCGAACGCAGGAAGGACGAAACGGTCGTACTTGGGACCGACCCAAAGACCGAAAAGGAGCACCCACACAGCGGGTCCCACGACGAGGCATCGCTTCAGCATTTCGCGTCGGGGGGCACTTGAACGACGGTAGCAGAGGCCTGACAGGACTCAAAATTGTCGCCTCATTTGCAGCCTCTGCTAGCCTTTCTCCGTGCGGATCGTTTACGCCTCGTCAGAGATGGCGCCCTACGCCAAAACGGGAGGGCTCGCGGACGTGTCGGCTGCCCTTCCGAAGGCGCTCGCCGCCCGTGGTCATGAAGTCACGTGCTTCCTGCCGCGCTACGGGACGATTCCTTACCCCGCCGGCCGTTTCATCGGCGAAGTTCATGTTCCCGTGGACAGCCTGCCGCGAAGTGCCGGTTTCTACGAAAGGGAACTCGCGCCGAACCTCCGCGTCATCTTTGTCGAGCATCCGCCGTTCTTCGATCGTCAGGGAATCTATGGCGACTCGAACGGTGACTTTGGAGACAACGAATTTCGCTTCGCCTTCTTCTGCCGCGCCGTGCTCGAGTTCTGTCGCAGTCGCGGTTACCGTCCGGATGTCTTCCATGCTCACGACTGGCAGACGGGTCTGCTGCCTGTGTATCTGAAGGCGTTCTACGCCGACGACCCGACGCTGCACCGCGTCGCGTCGGTCTTCACCATCCATAACCTGGCCTATCAGGGGATGTTCTCTCCGGCCACACTTGGAACGCTCGGCCTGCCGGAGTCCCTCGCCACCGAGGATGCTCTTGAGTGGAAGGGAACGATCTCCTATCTGAAGGGCGGACTGCTCTTCTCGGAGGCCGTGACCACGGTGTCGCCGACTTACGCGAAGGAGATTCAGACCGCCGAGTTCGGCCAGGGGCTGGAGTCGATTGTGCAGTCCCGCTCCGATGATCTGATCGGCATCCTGAATGGGGTCGACTACGAAGAGTGGGATCCGCGTCACGATCGGCACATCAGGTCGTCCTTCGATGACACGGACCATAGGGGCAAAGCCCTGTGCAAGACCGCGGTTCTTCAGGAGTACGGGCTGGCCACGGAACCCGACCTGCCTCTGATCGGCGTCATATCACGCCTGGTTCACCAGAAGGGCTTTGATCTGGTGAAGGACGCGATGGAGCCTCTGATGTCGCGCGGCGTGCGGATGGTGGTGCTTGGCACCGGCGAGCCGGACGTCGAAGAAGGGTTCCGTGAGTTCGCCCGACGCGACCCTTCAAGGTTCGCGGTGCGCTTCAAGTATGACAACGGCCTCGCTCATCGGATTGAGGCGGGCGCCGACATGATCCTGATGCCTTCCCGTTTCGAACCCTGCGGCCTGACTCAGATGTACAGCATGCGGTATGGAACGATTCCCATCGTGCGCGCCACCGGCGGCCTGGCTGACACGGTTGAGCCTTTCGACATCAAGGGCAAGAAGGGCACCGGCTTCATCTTCGAACATGCAGACGTCGCCGGACTGATGTGGGCGATCGATCAGGCGCTCGAGACCTACGCGAAACCGGGCCCCTGGACGGTCCTTATGCAGAACGCCATGACACGTGACTACTCGTGGGGACTCTCGGCTGAACGATACGAAGCCGTATACTCACGCTCTCAGTTCGCCGTCTAATCCGGCTTTTTCCCAACAAAGAACAGGGCTCGCCAAACATGTCCGACGTCATCGCTACACTCACCGATCAGAACTTCGAAGCGGAGGCGCTGCAATCCAAAGTCCCCGTCCTTCTCGACTTCTGGGCCGACTGGTGTCAGCCGTGTCTCGCCATGGTGCCTGACCTCGAAAGCGTCGCGACCCAGTTTCAGGGCCGTCTGAAGGTCGGAAAGGTCAATGTGGAAGAGAACGAACACGTTCCCTTCAACTACAACGTGACCGCGATGCCGACGCTGATCCTTCTGAAGGGCGGTCAGGTGGTGGAACAGAGAGTCGGTAAGATGAGCAAGGAAGCTCTGACTAAGCTCGTCGAGCCGCACCTGTAAGACCTTTAATCGTAACGACAGTGAATAGAGGGGCGTGGCTCGATTCCTGCAAGCAGCACCCATGGGCGTACCCCCCCTCAACCATCACTTGTCAGGAGACTCAAAGACGTGGCAAAAAATAACCAGCGTGACCCCAACCTCCGTGCCGCGACCGTCGCGCGCGTCAACCAACTTGTCAAAGGCGGCATGACCAAGGCCGGTGCTTTCGACAAGATCAGCTCCGAAACGGGCCGCGCCAAAGACGCCGTGCAGATGCTTTACTACCGCGCTGTGCGGGCCGGCGCCAAAGCGCCTAAGGCTGTGAGTGTCGCTTCCAAGCCCGTGAAAGTCGCGCCTAAGGTCGCTGCGCCGAAGGTTGCCCCCATGGTCGCGGCTCCCGTTGCCGCGGTCGCTCCCAAGAGCCGCCGTCGTGCCCGCAAAGCTGGCCGTCCCGCGGGCGCCCGTGTTTCCTCCGTCGCTCAGAGCGGTGACTTTCCAGCACTTCTGAACGGGATCGCCAACGCGATCAATAATCTCCTCAAGCACGTGGAGAAGACGGTCGACGAGAACAAGACGCTCAAAGAGCAGTCTCAGCGCCTGCAAGCGATCACCAGCCTCATCCGCGGGCGCTAAGAGTCGATTCGCTGTCGCAACGGGCGGGCCTGTGGCCCGCCTTTTTCATTGCCCGATCTTGTTAGTCGATTTCTTCGAAACGATCAATGCGACGGGGAAGCGCGGCGGATGGGGCGGGCGTGTGAGGCGCCATGGCTGATTGGGCGCGAATCGCCTCCAAAGCGCTCCTTATGGCCGCCTCGATCTTCGTCTCTGTCGGCGGCACCGCCCGCCCCAGGTACAAAGAGGCCCACAGGCCCAGCACAGGGTCGGCGAAGTCATAGCGCTTGCGGACCTGGGTCAGCAGGCCGACTTCCACCAGCCAGCGAAGATACTGACGCGAGGCGCCCGCGGTCCGGCCGATCAGTGGAAACAGGTCGGTCAGCCGCTGTCCCCGGTTCGCGGACACGACTTCGGCGGTCCGCTTGCACACCGCGTAGCCGCGACTGCGCATCAGAAGGATTTCATAGTGACGACGGCACACCAGTTCGAGGCCCCCGCCGGGAGACAGCAGGCGCATCAGCGATCGCGCCAGGTCTCGCGAGTCCTGCATATCTGAAACGAGGGGGCGCAGGGTTGACGCAGAGCCGTGGGTCAGGGCGAAGGCGAGATTCGCGCTTGGGCCATCCGCTCGGAACGACAGATCGAAGGCGAAGTCCACCGAGGACAGGCCGGGGAGACTTACGGACTCGATGTCCGGAAACAGATCCACGGCCAGACCCAGATAGGAGGAAGCGAGGACCGCGCCGCGTCCCGCGACCACCGCCTTGATGAAGGCCGTCTCAATGTGACCTAGGTCTGGGAAGTAGGCGAGCGAGCGGATCTCGGTGACCTCATCCACGAGCCAGACGAACGGACGACTTGGCCGATGTGTCGCGAGCAGGTCGAACAGGCGCAAAAGGCAGCCCGAGGCTTTGTGTCGGTCGTCCACACCATCGCGGGCGAGTGACTGGATCGCGTCCGTATCCCCGGTCATGAACGGAAGCACGGCTTCCGCCAGAATCGCCAGGAAGCGTTCCGGTGTAGAAGCCGCCATGAATAGATCGACGAACAGAAACGGGACGTTGGCTCCTCCGAGCGCTTCCTGGACCTGGACGAGAGTGTGCGTCTTGCCAGCGCCGAGTGGAGCCAGGAGCAGTCGCTTCCTACCCGCCGCCGCTTCGTCGGCCACGGTACGCGCGAAGACCAATCGCGAGGGCGCGATGTCGTCAGTCATGGGTGTCTGCTCAGACGAGCGGCGTCTTCATGTGAGTGCGCTTCGCCATGTCGACCGCGCGTTCGTAGCCCGCGTCCACGTGACGAACCACCCCCATCCCGGGGTCGCTGGTCAGCACGCGGGCGAGACGTCGGGCCGCGCCCTCGGAGCCATCGGCTACCACGACCATGCCCGCGTGGATCGAATAGCCCATGCCGACTCCGCCTCCGTGGTGAACCGAAACCCACGACGCGCCCGAGGCCGTGTTGACCAGCGCGTTCAGGATCGGCCAGTCGGCCACCGCGTCAGATCCATCACGCATGGCTTCGGTCTCGCGATTGGGTGAGGCGACCGAACCCGCATCGAGATGATCGCGACCGATCACGATCGGCGCGCTGACCCGGCCCGTCTTCACGAGGTCGTTGAAGACGGCGCCCATCTTCGCGCGCTCACCGTAACCCAGCCAGCAGATCCGGGCGGGCAGACCCTGGAATTTCACTCGCTCACGCGCGAGCGCGATCCATTTGTGGAGCGAGGCGTGTTGGGGGAAGGCGTCGAGAATGGCCTCGTCGGTCGTATCGAGATCTTTCGGATCACCCGACAGCACCGCCCACCGGAACGGACCCTTGCCATCGCAAAAGAGCGGGCGGATGTACTCCGGTACAAACCCCTTGATCTCGAACGCGTCGAAGGCGCCCGCGCTCAATGCTTCGGCACGGATGTTGTTGCCGTAGTCGAAAGTGATGGCGCCGCCTCTCTTGAACGCCAGCATCGCGTTGACGTGATCGGCCATCGACGCGCGCGCCAGACGGACATACGTTGTCGGATCGGCCTGACGGAGCTCCGCGGCAGCTTCCAGGGTCAATCCGCGAGGGATGTAGCCATTCAGAGGATCATGAGCGCTGGTCTGATCGGTCACGAGGTCAGGCTTGAAACCGCGCGCGAACAACTGAGGAAGGATCTCCGCCGCGTTGCCCAGAAGTCCGATAGACAGGCGACGCTTCTCTGCCTTGGCGCCCAGGGCCAATTCCAGAGCCTGTTCGACCGAGTTGGCGGCTACGTCGAGATAGCGGGTCTCGATGCGCTTTTCGATACGGGAAGGATCGACCTCGACCACGATGGCCACACCGTCGTTCATGGTGATGGACAGCGGCTGCGCGCCGCCCATGCCGCCGAGCCCCGCGGTGAGAGTGATGGTGCCCGCGAGCGTGCCATTGAAGTGCTGACGCGCCGCCTCGGCGAAGGTCTCGTAAGTGCCCTGAAGAATCCCCTGGGTGCCGATGTAGATCCAGGACCCGGCCGTCATCTGGCCGTACATCATCAGGCCCTTGCGGTCGAGTTCATGGAAATGCTCCCAGGTCGCCCACTTCGGCACGAGCATCGAATTGGAGATCAGCACGCGGGGTGCGTCTTCGTGGGTTTTGAAGATCGCGACCGGCTTGCCCGACTGGACCAGCAGTGTTTCGTCATTCTCGAGTTCGCGCAGGCTGCGGACGATGGCGTCGTAGCAATCCCAGTTGCGCGCCGCCTTGCCAATGCCTCCGTACACCACAAGATCGGCCGGACGTTCAGCCACCTCAGGATCGAGGTTGTTCATGAGCATGCGCAGAGCGGCTTCCTGAATCCAGCCTTTGCAGCTCATTTCGGAGCCGCGGGGTGCGCGGATGATGCGTGTCATTCGAGATCTCCGCTGATCGATTGAGTCGCCCTCAGCAGCGCGCCGGTTCGGATCAATTCGGCGGCGGCTTCGATCTCCGGGCCCATGATGCGGTCGGAGTCGTACTTCGGCACGACAGTACGAAGCACGTCGTGGGCCGCTTCCAGAGCGGCGGAACTGCGGATCGGCCGGTGGAACTCAAAGGCTTGAGCGGCGGCGAGAAGCTCGATCGCGAGAATGCGGCGAACGTTGCCCACGATCGATCGCGCCTGACGCGCCGCGATCGGTCCCATGGAGACGTGGTCTTCCTTGTTGGCCGATGTCGTGATCGAGTCGACGCTCGCGGGATGCGCGAGGGATTTGTTCTCGGAAGCAAGCGCCGCGGCGGTGACGTGCGCCATCATGAAACCGGAGCGCAGTCCGCCATCCTCCGTGAGGAAGGCAGGAAGGCCGGACAGAGTTGGATTGACGAGTCGCTCGGTGCGGCGTTCGCTGATGCCGCCCATCTCAGCCACCGCGATCGACATGAAGTCAGCGGCCATAGCGACCGGTTCGCCATGGAAGTTCCCGCCCGAAAGCAGTTCGCCCGACTCCGCGAAGACCATGGGATTGTCGGTCGCGCTGTTCATCTCAATCTCGATGGTGCGGCGGACGAAGGCCAGCGCATCACGCGAAGCGCCGTGGACCTGAGGCGCGCAGCGAAGCGAATACGCGTCTTGCACGCGACCGCAGTTGCGATGGGACTCGCGCAGGCCGCTGCCGACCAGGAGTCGCTTCAGGTTGCGTGCGGACGCGCCTTGCCCGGCGTGCGGACGCGCGGCGTGAATGCGTGGATCGAACGCGACGTCGGTCCCGAGCAGCGCGTCGACGGTCATTGCGGCGATGACGTCGGCAGAGCGGGTGAGCGTCTCCGCTTCAAGAAGAGCGAGGC
>JBDTQB010000032.1:0-21457 GCA_039932395.1 Vicinamibacteria bacterium
CGTCGCTCGGCTCCGCGGCGGGGACGTCCATGCACTGGAATCTAGCTTGTCCGGACGGCGGCCTTCACCTGAGCCAAAAGCTCCGGCGACACCTCGGCCACGCCATGGGCCGAAGCCGCGTGCTCCACGACCTTCGTCATGAGCTCCTCCTCGGTGGGTGCGTTCATCACAGCAGCACAGCCCTTTACGACGTCACCACAAGCCAGTTCTTTCATTGAATCTCCTTTGTCCGCCGGAAAAGTGCCGGCTTCACTTCTTCAGATGCCGCGGACGGGCAGGTGTGACAGGCGCTAGTTCGTCTTCGGTCGAGGCTCTTGCCCGCCCTGCGAGCCGGGTCGCCTCTGATCGGCAGGTTCGATGACGACGTTGTGGAGGACCAGATCTTCGAGGCCTGTGATCATCGAGCCTTTGCTCACACCCTTGAAGGTGCTGTCGGAGATGCTGACGCCACGCACGGTCGAACCTGGAAATCCACGCACGAAGAACGCGTAAATTGCCTTCTTCACATTCATCCGTTCGACGCGAACGTTGCGCACCATCGGCATGAAGGAGCCCCTGGCGCCTTCCTCGTAGAGAAGGTCGATGTCGATGGCGGATCCGACCTCCCCGATCTCGATGTCGCGGGCGAAGACATTCTCGATGGTGCCGCCGCGCATGGCGTTGGTCTTCAGACGAAGTCCACGCTCCAGCTCCGGACTGCTCATCACCAGCTTCTCGGCGAAGACGTCGCGCACGCTGCCGCTGACTTCACTCCCAATCGTGACCCCGCCGTGACCAGCGCGCATCGTCGAGTTGCGGATCACGATCCGCTCCGACGGCATGTTCACCCGACGTCCATCGGCGTTGCGGCCCGACTTGATCGCGATGCAGTCGTCGCCCGTGTCGAAGATCGAATCTTCAATCAGGACGTCGGTGGATGACTCCGGATCGGCTCCATCGTTGTTCGGCCCGTGCGAAATCACGGTCACGCCGCGAATGGTCACGTTGCTCGAGAGGGTCGGATGAATCACCCAGAACGGCGCGTTCTTGATGGTCACGCCTTCGATGAGGATGTTCTTGCTCTCATAGGGCTCGATGAAGGTCGGACGGAGATAGTGGCCTTCACCATAGATGCGCTGCGCCACCGGCATTCCATCTTCCGCCTGCTTGAAGAGATTCTCCCGGTCGATCTTCTGGTTGGGCAACACGTTCGTCCCACCCTTCCACTTCCACCAGTTCGCGTCGCTTGCCTGTCCGTCGAGCGTGCCTTCACCGGTCACCGCGATGTTCTCCTGCCCGATCGCGTAGATCAGTGGCGAGTAGTTCATCATCTCCATTCCTTCGAAACGCGTCTTGACCACCGGCAGGTAGCGCGAAGGATCGGTGGAGAAACGAATCGTGGCGCCCTTCTGAACATGGAGGTTGACGCCGCTCTTGAGGTGAATCGCCCCGCTCAAGAAGTCGCCCGGGGGAACCACCACTCGCCCACCACCCGCCTGAGCGCAAGCGACGATGGCCTTGCGGAAGGCTTCGGTGGCATCGGTCAGGCCATCGGGCTTCGCGCCGAAGTTCGTGACGAGAAAGTCGCGGGCGGGAAATGCGGGCGCTTTGATCCCGGCCAGGACCCCAGGCAGGCGTGACCAGGGATCGGCGGTGTCGGGAGTTTGCGCAGTCGCGCCCGGCGAGGACAGAGCCACGACGACGGCGGCATTGAGGGCCGCCGCCCGAAGACGGAGGCCGAACGTCGAGTGCATGGTCACGATTCCCTGCTTTCAGATCCTCATGACCAGCAACGTCACCGCAGACGATCCAGCGGAACGCCGATCATGTCCTCAAATTCCTGGTTCTCTCCGCCCATGCTCCACACAAACGCATAGCGGCTGGTGGCGGCGCCGAAGTGCATCGACCACGCGGGCGACAACACCGCCTGGAAGTTCCGCACCACCATGTGACGCGTCTGCTCCGGCGTGCCCATGAAGTGGAAGGCCACCGCGTTTGGATCCATGTCGAAGTAGAGATAGATCTCGGTGCGGCGGACGTGGGTGTGGGGCGGCATGGTATTCCACACGCTCCCGGTCTCCAGGTCGGTGTAGCCCATCACAAGCTGGCAGCTCTTCACGCCACGCGCATGGATATAGCGACGCAGCGTGCGGACGCTTGCGGTCGCTGGAGCGCCGAGCTTCACCGTTTCCGCATCGGCCTGACGCACGACGGATGTCGGATGCGCCGCATGAGCGGGCTGAGAGACCAGATAGAACATCGCGGGCGCGTCAACGCTGTCGCTCGCGAACACAATCTCCGCGCTTCCTCGGGACACGTAGATGAAGTCGCGTGGAGCAAGAGCATGCACGGTCCCATCGACGGTCACGGTTCCGCCACCGGTTCCAAGATTTCCAATGCCGAGTTCGCGACGGTCGGAGAAATGACCCGCCTTGATTTCTTCCGGGCTCACGAGAGGAAGCGGAGTCGCGAGCGGAACCACCGATCCAATGATGGTGCGCTCACCTTCCCACTGAATGAGCTTCACTTCTCCGGGAGTGAAAAGGTCCTCGACCATGAAGTGCTTGCGCAGTTCCTCGCCGGAGAGGCCGGGGTAGTGTTCGGGATGGACGAGTCGTCGGGTTTCCATGAAATCTCCTATCGAATGCTGGATTCAAACTCCAGACTCGCGAGGATAAATGGACCGACCGCTTTTGGGTCATTGCTTCGGATCGGTTCCTTGACGTAGTACTCGAACGTGCCGTCGCGGTAGTTTGCGCTGTTGGGATCGCCGCCCAGGCCTGCGACCGCGCAGCCCCGGTTGATACTGACCACGCCCTGGTCGTCGGTGGTGATGAACTCCTTCAGCACACCCTCGTAGATGCCGCGGCCGATCTTGCCAAAGCGTGGATCGACGTAGCCAAGCCGCGCGCCTTTCATGAAGGAGTACGCAAACATCACCGACGCGGACGACTCCAGATAGTTCGCCCCCTGGCCCGGTTTGTCGAGCACCTGCCAGAACACGCCGGTCTTCGGGTCCTGGACCTTCACCACGGCATCGGCCAGACGATTGAAGATGGCGATCAGCTCGGGGCGGCGCGGGTGATCCTTCGGATAGAAGTCGAGGACGTCCGCGAGCGCCATTGCATACCAACCCACCGCGCGGCCCCAGAATTCTTTAGACAAACCGGTCTTGGGATCAGCCCACTTCTGCTGAAGGCTCTCATCCCAGCCGTGATAGAGAAGACCGGTCTTCGGGTCGCGCGCATGTCGCTCCATGTAGACGAACTGATTCGCGATGTCGTCAAGCAGGGCGGGTTCGTTGAAGGTCACCGCGTACTCAGCCAGGAACGGCGAGGCCATATAGAGGCCATCGAGCCACATCTGGAAGGGATAACGCTTCTTGTGCCAGAAGCCGCCTTCCTTCGTGCGCGGATGGTCCTTCATCTGAAGACGCAGGAGATCGAGCGCTTTCTTGTACTTCTCATCCTTGGTCTTCGCGTACAAGACAAAGATGACCTTGCCCGCGTTGATGCGGTCGACGCTGTACTCCTTGATGTCGTAGGTCTTGATGCTGCCGTCGGCGTTCACGAAGTAGTCGTAGTACGCCTTGGTGTAGTCAAGGTAGCGCGCGTCGTTCGTCTTGGCGTAAGCCGCCATCATTCCCTTGAGGATGAGGCCCTGGGTGTAGTTCCAGGCGGGCTTCTCGCTATCCAAGGTGAGCGGGCTCGGGTCGCGGACGATCACCGAGTCGGCCATACGCACCGACCAGGGCTTCACCGCGCTCGATGCGGGCGCGGTCATTTTTCCCTTTGAGTCCTGCGCGGCTACGGCGCAGGCCAACGCACCGGCGGCGAGAAAGATGGAAAGCATTCGGAGAGAGGACTTCATGGGGATTTCCTTCCTAGTGACGACGAACTCAGTGCGTTTCGCTGATTCGGAACCAGTCGACGTCGATGTGACCACGCGGCGTCTCGCTGGAGGCGGGAGCCGACGCGATCAATCCGATTCGCGCTCCCACCCAGACTCCAGGCTGAACCAGAAAAGTGTCGCCCAGATCCTGGAAGCGAACGCCGTCGGTGCTGAAGGCGAACCTTGCGGGAGGCGTCGCTTCCGCGGGATTCGCTTGCTCCGCCTTCTCGATACGAGCGCGCAGCCAGACGGTTGAACCCTGGATTGGCGTGATCGGTCCGTCGACATCCACGCCATCTTTGTCGACTTTCCTGCCGACGGCCACCCGAACGCCGAGTTGGACAGCTTCGCGAACAACCGAGATGGAAGCCGTATCGCGGCCCGCGATGACAAGGCCCGCGCGCTCGCCTAGCGCGAGGCCGGCAAGGTCCAGGCGGGCAGTCACAGTGAAACTCTCCGCGGGAAACTTCTGAAGAAGCAGATTCCCTAGACCGAACACGCTCGCGCTGCCTTGAGGACGGGCCACTGCGGAAAGGCGAAGCCATCCGGGGCGTGCACTCAGGCTCATCCATTCGGATCGCGGATTCGCGTTCCATTGCCACTGCAGGCCAAGGGCCTTCGCGGCAAAGTCGTCGCTGGTCTGCATCGCGGACGTCAAGGCGGCTCCGCTGCGAATGGTTGGTTTGCGGAACGTTTCCACCGGCTCGCCCGTTCCATCCCCGTCAGGATCGTCCCCCATGACCGGCCAGTCCGACTTCCACGTCATCGGTTGAAGGTGAACGATGCGGCCGTAGGCGCCGCGATCCTGAAAGTGAAAGAACCACGAGTCTCCATTCGGCGTGTCGACCCAGGCCCCCTGATGCGGTCCGTTCACCGCGGACCTTCCCTGTCGAAGAACGATGCGATCCTCATACGGCCCGAGGACGTTCTTCGAGCGAAGGACGGTTTGCCAGCCGGTCGCCACGCCGCCCGCGGGCGCGAAGATGTAGTACCAGCCGTTTCGTTTGTAGAACTTCGGACCTTCAATCGTCGGATGAGCCGCATGTCCATCGAAGACCTGGACATCTTTTCCGTCGGTATGAAGACCATCGGCGCTGAGCGGGGTGACGGTCAGGACGCTGTTGAAACCGGCCCGACTCTTCGCCCACGCATGGACCAGGTAGATCTTTCCATCCTCATCCCAAAGCGGGCAGGGATCGATCGCGCCCAGGACGGGCTTGACCAGGGCGAGCGGAGACCAGGGACCTCGCGGATCGCGTGCCGTGGTGACATAGATCCCCTGATCTGGATCACCGACATAGATCCAGAACAGGCCCGCATGATGTCGAAGACTTGGGGCCCAGATCCCCTTGCCATGCTGGGGCGTGTCGAAGGTCGGCGAGGGCAGACGCGGAGCGGCGTGTCCGATGATCGACCAGTTGATCAGATCCTTTGAATGAAGAATCGGTAGACCGGGAACGCTTGAGAAACTGGAGGCCACGAGATAGAAGTCGTCGCCGACTCGAATCGCATCAGGGTCGGAGTAGTCCGCGAAGAGAACTGGATTGCGATAGGTCGTCTGAGCAGGCGGATCAGCCTTGATCGTCGGCGCGGTGTTCGCTGAACCCGCGAAGAAGCACAACAGGATGACCACGATCGCCCATCTCCCGAGGCCTTCGTTTCCAATCGTCCAGGACGGCTTCATCGGTCGAGGAGAACTACGACGATTCCGTCCGCCGAGCTATCGGCTGACGACCTCGACCTTCAACGGCGAGCTGGACTTCGCTGCGAACGCGTCGACATACGCGTCGAAGTCGGCCATGCCTTTGAAGTCGCCGCTGCGGTCCCAACCGGTGCCGGCGAAGAAGGGACTGGGACGACGCAACGCGACCAGGACGTTTCCATCAAGCTCGGAAGTCGCGATGAGATCCTTCGGATCAACCACCACAGCGCAACCCATGAAGCCATCCTTGTTGTAGCGATTCAGCTCCTCCCAGGTGCGAACGACGCCGGCCTTCGCATCGATCCGGACATCGGCGCCTTTTTCCTTCTTGTCGCCGATCGCGTACTGAACGCTGGAGGCAAGAGGCGCGCCGCCTTCGGTTGAATAGAGCGTCTCGAAGCGGCTGAAGTTGGAGCCCGCGTCAAGGGTCACACGCTTGGTCTCCCGGACCTTGACGCCGGCGACGTCCCAGGCCTCGTATTCGAGTTCGAAAAGGAGACGGATCGGGCCGCGAGAAAGCAGACGCGACTTCCTGAAATTCTTGGAGGTGTAGAGCTTGCCGCCTTCGAGAAGGCCCGTGCCGCCGCAGCCGCGCGTCTTACCCGCAGGATAGAAGTCGCCGCCTTCGCCGTGATCCTTATGGTAGTCGTCGACGAGATACCACTCGTCCACCATCAGACGCGGGGTCTTCTTGACCCACGCGTCGACACTGCTGCTCGTGAGCGGCTCCTTCTCCCAGGTCTCCAGCGCTTCGCCGTACATCCGGAAGGCGACCTTGTCGTTTTCCCAGGCGAAGTCGTCGAAGCGCTCGCGCACGAAACGGCCGTACACCTTGAAGTCGTCCAGACTGAGCGAGCGCTTCGCGCCGAGAGAGAGTTTGAACTCCGCCGACGCCTTCGCCGCGACATCGGCCTGGAAGGCGATCGCCTCGTCTTCATGGTCGCCCGTGAGATCCATCGGCTGAACCATCAGGTCCTTGCCCGCTGCATCGGTGACATGGACGCGTGCGAGATCCGCCGGCTTGAGCCCCGCGCCAAGCGCGCCGATGGCGATCTGGACGACCTCGCCCTTGCGCGGCAGCGCGCTGTCGTTGCGCACCACCACCCGGCCCAGTGCAGACGCCCCCGCCACAGGCGTCTGCGCCGGACTCACGCTTGCGCCGGCGAGAAGCGCCAGCGCCGCGAGCGAAAGCCGGCACCCTCTGATCTTCGTGAGCGTCATGGTCGTCATCCTTGTCCTTGCTCCTTAAGCTGAAGACTCAGAATGAAGGCTACTAGAACGTCAGACGCGCACCGATCTGGAAGTCGCGCGGGGTATTGCGGTCCGTAGTGGTGAAACCAAAGTTCGCGTTGCGTGGGTCGGCACCGGGGGTGAACAACACGGTGTAGTTCAGGGCGTTGATGGCTTCCAGTCGAATCTGAAGCTTCATGCTGCGAGCCAGCGAGAAGTTCTTGTAGAGGCCGAGGTCCATCAGATGCAGGTCATGGTTGCGCAGATCCTTGGTGGTCGTCGGGAAGTAGCGCACGTTGTTGCCGAGCTGAATGCGCGGGTCGGCGCGCTGCTTGACTGGATCGTCCGCGCCATTGGTCTGAACCGCGGCGTCATGAAAGTAGAAGCCGGAAAGATCCCAGGCCGGGCAATCCAGACCCGCGATGCCCCCACCGCTCGCGCACTTCCCGCCGATGTTGGACTTGAGGGCCGTGGGGTCGCCTCCGTAGTAGAGGTTGCCGAACGAGATCGGGAAGCCAGTCTGGTACTGATAGGTGCCGGAAAGCTGCCATCCGCCCAGGATCGCCTGCTTCGCGCCCTTCCAGTCGCCACCGAACTTCTCACCCTTGCCGAAGGGCAGGCGAAGGCTGGTGCCGACGGAGATGCGATTCGGCCGATCGTTCGGGGAAACGCGGTCCTCGAGCTCGCCGTTTGAGGGATTGAGGTAGTTCAGCTTGTCGCGCGTGGAGGAGCGGGTGTACTGGACGCTGAGAGAGTTCCCGTTGTTAAAGCGCTTCGCGATGTTGAGCGTGCCCGCTTTGTAGGTATCGCTGCCGTCATACTGCTCAATGCCGAACGTGCCGAACTCCGGATACGGGCGCAGAAGCTGCTGCCGTTGAACCGTGGCGCCGTTGATCGTGCTGCCACCGAGCAGACCGGTGAAGGGGCTCGTAACGTTGCCGGAGAGGAACGCTTCCTGCGCGGTATCGCGAGTCTTCGACGTGGACAGATACTGGAAGGGAATGCCGTTGACCTGCTGAACCACAGGAAGGTTCTTGCCCTGAGATCCCACGTACATCGCTTCCACCTTCCAGCCCGAACCGAAGTCGTGCTGCAAGCCGACCTGATAGCGCGTGTAGTACGGGCTCTTGCGATCGTACTGAACGAGGTTGCCGAGGTTCTGACCGAGCGAGCTTCCGAGACCGAGCGCCGAACCGGTGGGCTGAATGAGCCCGCCCGTGGGAATAGGATTGGTCAGGTTGGCTCCGGTGAAGGTGATCCCGTTGTCGTTGGTGACGAGGATCGGCGTTCCAACGGAGAAGCCTTGCTGGTTGATGTTGTCGAAGAAGTAGTCGTAGCTGAACAGCCCGATGCCGGCACGGATGACCGTGCGGTCGTTCAGCAGGTACGAGAAAGCGCCACGAGGAAGAGGCTTCTTGAGCGTCTTGTAGGTGGCGCCATCGGCATAGAGCACGCCGCCCTTGACGTTGAAGGCCGAAGCAGGAATCTCCGCGATCGGGTTGCGCGCGTAGTTCGCCTGCGCGGCCGCCTGAATCGGATTGGTAGCCGTGGTGTTGAAGCCCGCGAGGTTCCGATTTTCCGACTCGGTCATTCCGGGATTCAACTCAAAGCGAAGGCCGAGATTGACGGTCAGTTTCGAATTCACGCGCCAGTCGTCCTGAAGGAAGAGAGCGTGGGACCACTGGTTGAAGCTGCCTTGCGCCGCCACTTCAAACTGGCTGGAGGTTGTGCCGGGAGTCGCCACGGCGCCGGTGCCGGCGGTTGGCAGACCCAGAAGGAACTGCGCCCAGGACTGACTGCGATCATTGGTGGGCGCGGAGTTGGTCGCGCGGGTGTAGGCCCCGTTGAACGAATAGCGGCCCCCGGGATAGCCGTTGCTGATGATGTCCCAGTGCTGGAGGCGCATGTCATAGCCGACGCGCGCTGAGTGACCGCCGATCAGCTTAGTCAGCGTCGGCGCAAGGGAGTAGGTCTTGAACGGGCGATCGAAGCCCTCGTTGAAGTCGGAACGAAGCGCGCCAAGTGACGCGATCGTTGAGTTCGAGTTCGTGGTGCTGAAGCTGCCAAAGGTGAAAAATGGAAGGTACTGGTAGCCGTTCATCAGGCTCAGGGCGGTCGATGAGAAGCCAAGTTTCGCCGGATCAAAGGTCTGCGCGGGGTCGCGATATTCACCAAAGCGTGAGTAGGCAGCCCGGATATCGAGCAGGACCGAATTCGAAACTTGCTGGGTGTAACCCAGGGTGGCACCGAGGTTGGTGCGGTAGTCGTAGCCCTGCGTCACCTGGAAGCCATTGATCGCTCCATCGGTCGCGTTTGAAGCATCCTGTGCCCAGTTGTAGCGGTCCTCGCGGCGCTTGTTGAAGTAGCCGGTGAGGAACAGCTTCTTGCTCGAGCTGACGTTGTGATCGATGCGTCCGATCACCGCGTTGTAGTCGTAGGGACGCAGCTGATTGGTGAAGTAGTTCGACGAGATGCCCGCGCGATTCGGCAGGGGATAGAGCGCCGCGTAGGCCGCGGCCACCGGGTTGATCCGGTTCGCCGGAATGACATTGTTCGGGAAGGCAGTGCGGACGCCGGTCGAAGTCGCCGTGAAGGGATCGTAGACCTGGACTCCGAACTCGGAAAAGTCGCCCGCCCGCATCTTGACGGTGGGGACGGTGTAGGTCGCGGGTTCCGGCTGAACGTCACGAAGGTGCTCGCCGCTGATCATGAAGAACGTCTTGTCCTTGATGATCGGACCGCTCAACATTCCGGTGAAGCGGTTGTAGGTGCGAGTGGGCTTGGTGCCGCCGGCGCGCAGGGTCAGAAGGGGCGTCGAGGCACGGCTGGCATCGCGGTTGAAGTAGGACGCGGCGCCGCGGAACTTGTTTTCACCGCTCTTGAGAGCAAGGTTGACGGTAGCGCCCGCAGTGTGGCCGGACTGGGAGTCGAACGCATTGGTCTGAACCTTGAACTCGGAGATGGAGTCGGAAGGGGGCGAGAAGCCGACGCCGCGCGCGTTGGACATGTTCGGCGCGCCGTCGATCGTGAATTCGTTGCCGCCCTGCACGCCGTTCGCCACGATACCGGCGAGGTTGCCGTTGTCGGCGGGTCGGGCGAAGTGGAGGTCGGAGGAGTCCATGATGCCGGGCGCGAGGCGGGTCAGCATGTAGGCCGTGCCATCGCCAAGCGGCAGCTCAGCGATCTGCTTCGAGTCGACCGTGGTTCCGGTGATGCCCGAAAGAGTATCGAGGATCGGCGCTTCGCCGGTCACCATGACCACCTCGGATATCCCTCCAGTGGACAGGGTCAGGTCAATCGCGATCGCGCTGCCGACCTGCACCTCGATGCCCTTGCGAACAGCGGTCTTGAAGCCATCAAGCTTGGCGGTGACGCTGTAGGTGCCTGAGTTCAGGTTTCGAGCCTGATAGGCACCCTTTGAGTCCGTCACCAAGTTGACCGCAACGTTCGTGCCTTCGTTCGTGACGCTGACACTCACGCCGGGCAGGAGGCCACCCGTCGAATCGGTCAGCGTTCCAAGAACCAGACCTCGGGAGTCTTGAGCCTGTGATGCTCTCGGGAAGAGCAAGGCGCCCATGGCCAATCCCGCACACAAGAGTTTGCGCAAAGGGGAAAACTTCATTGATTGAATCTCCACAACAGTTTCCGGCTTTTCATTTCGCGGTCCGGGTTGGGGATCGCACAGGGTCGTTACAAAGGCTTATAGGACCACTCAATCTGTTCTGTCAAGTCTTGTATTACCATTACTCATCCACGGAGGAGGTCATCTGAAAGCGTCATGAGAGTCATATATACCGCGTTTTTGGCGCTCATCGGCGCTGTTTTTCCCTTAAGAATCGAAAGGTCTCTGGAGTCAGAAAAATCATCATTGGTCCGACCACTTGAAAGTTTTCAATCGCCGAGAGCAAAAGAGGTCGATCTTTTTCCAATAGGCGACGCGAAGGTCGCCAAGGTCACGAATCTCCTCTCCGAGGGACCCGGTTCTCTGCGCGCGGCCCTTGCGCAAAAAGGCCCGCGGCTCGTGGTCTTCGAGGTCGGCGGCGTGATCGACCTCAAGGGAGTTTCGCTCCGGATCGAAGAGCCGCAGGTGTTTGTGGCGGGAGAGACGGCGCCCGCCCCAGGCATGACTCTGATCCGCGGCAGCCTGATCATCGAGACGGATCACGTCATTGTGCGTCATCTGGCGGTCCGCCCAGGTGACGGGCGTCCCAAGCCTGACGATCCCTGGGAACCGGATGGCATCACGATCGTCCGCCGCTCGGTTCCTGTTCATGATGTGCTGATTCAAAACTGTTCAGCGACCTGGGCGGTGGACGAAAACATGTCCGCGTCCGGCCCGCGCGATGTCCGGTCAGCCGCCGGAGTCGATGCGACGAGTCACGATGTGGCCTTCCGCAACAATCTGATGGGCGAAGCGCTTCTCAACTCAACTCACGCCAAAGGGGCGCACTCGATGGGGCTCCTGATCCACGACGGCATTCGCAACGTCACCATCGACGGCAATCTGTTCGCGCACAACCGCGAACGCAATCCGCGCCTCAAAGGCGGAGTGACCGGTTCCGTGGTCAATAACGTCATCTACAACTGGGGTTCGGCCGCGATCGGTGTTGGATCCAAGGGCAATCTAGAGATGCTGGACGGGGTACGGGCGGTGGTTCGAGGCAACATCGCCATCGGCGGCGGCGATACCACGGGCAAAGTTCTCGTGCGAGCGGTCGATCCAGGCGCCTCCGTTCTGGCGAACTTCAACTTCGTCCACGATGCGACCGGCCGAGAACTGAAGGAGCTGGACGAAGGGGTCACGCGGCTGAGCGAAGGTGAGTCAGCGGCTGGCGGACCCCGGCCTGATCTGCGGCGGAATCTCATTGCCGTCCTAAGCGGCGCAGGGTTTCGACCCGCAGAGCGCGACGAGATCGACCGACGCATCGTTGAGTCGGTCATAAATGGGACCGGAAAGATCATCGACTCGCAGGAACAGGTCGGTGGTTATCCGAAGCGCACGGAGACGAAACGCCCGCTCGTCGTCCCCGATGGCAAGGCAAAGCGACTCGAATGGCTGGGACAAATGATGAAGGCCCTCGAATTTGACCCTCATGTCGACGCGTCGGCCTTGTTGAAACGCCTGAACCTTCCAAGATAGGTTGCACCCAATGTCCAATACGCTGACCCTGAAAGACCGGGCGACCTGCAAGTACGACATCGTCGCCTTGGGCGAAGTGATGCTTCGGCTCGACCCGGGCCCCGGCCGTATCCACACCACGCGTTCGTTTGAAGTCTGGGAGGGCGGGGGCGAGTACAACGTCGCCCGCGGACTGAAACGGTGCTTCGGATTGAATGCGGCGGTGGTCACCGCGCTGGTCGACAACCCGGTGGGGCGCCTCGTTCAGGATCTGATCTATCAGGGCGGCGTCGATCAGACGTACCTCCGCTTTGTTTCAGATGACGGCGTTGGCCGCAAGGTTCGCAATGGACTGAACTTCACGGAACGCGGCTTCGGCGTGCGTGCGGCCCTTGGGTGTTCGGATCGCGGTCACACCGCGGTGTCTCAACTAAAGCCGGGGGACATTGACTGGAATCAGCTCTTCGCCAAAGATGGCGCGCGCTGGCTTCATACCGGCGGCATCTTCGCGGCGCTGAGCGAGACGACACCCGCGGTCGCGCGCGAAGCCATGGAGGCCGCGCACAATAACGGTGTGATCGTTTCCTACGACCTCAACTATCGGCCGTCGCTGTGGAAGTCGATCGGCGGCGAGAAGCGGGCGCGCGAAGTGAATCGAGAGCTGGCGCCTTTCGTGGATGTGATGCTCGGCAACGAGGAAGATTTTCAAGCATCGCTCGGCATTCATGTGGAAGGACTGGACGAGAGCCTGTCGACACTGGACGTGGAGAACTTCCGTCGCATGATGGAGAAGGCGATCACGGAGTTCCCGAACTTCAAGGTGGTCGCGACCACGCTCCGCACCGCGAAGACCGCGACCATCAACGACTGGAGCGCCGTCACTTATGCCGATGGCCAGCTGTACAAGGCTCCGGAGCGTCCGGACCTCGAAATCTTCGATCGCGTGGGCGGCGGCGATTCGTTCGCATCCGGGCTCATCTACGGTTTCCTCGCGGGCAAAGGCCCGCAGTACGCCGTGGAGTGCGGCGCGGCGCACGGCGCTCTCGCCATGACGACTCCGGGCGACACCACCATGGTCAGCCTCGCGGAAGTCGAGCGCGTGATGAAGGGCGGAACGGCCCGCGTGTCCAGGTAGTCAAGGGCGGCGCGGCAGCCTCCAACCAACGAAGAAAGATCCAATGGAAAAATCAGAAGTCCTGAAACGCATCGCCGAAGTCGGTCTCGTTCCCGTGATCCGCGCAGAGTCGAAGGATGAAGCTCTGCGCGTGGTCGAGGCGATTGGCGCGGGAGGGGTACCGGTTCTGGAAATCACCATGACGGTTCCGGGAGCCATCGATGTGATCGCGGCCATCCGCAAACAAGATCCACGCGCGATCGTGGGCGCGGGTACGGTGCTCGATCCGGAGACGGCGCGCGCCTGCATGTTGGCCGGCGCTCACTTCATCGTCAGCCCGGCGGTGAACCCCGCAACCATCGAGATCTGCCGACGCTACTCTGTTGCCGTGATGCCCGGCGCACTGACTCCGACTGAAGTTCTGACCGCCTGGAGCGCGGGCGCCGACGTGGTGAAGGTCTTCCCGTGTGGTGCTCTCGGAGGCGCTTCCTACATCAAGTCCCTGAAGGCGCCCTTCCCGCACATCGCCCTAATGCCGACGGGCGGCGTGTCGGTCAAGACGGCAGCCGACTTCATCAAGGCGGGTTCCGTGGCCCTCGGCGTGGGCGCCGATCTCGTTGATCTCAAAGCCCTCCGAGAACCTGGCGGCGCCGCCGTCATCACCGAACGCGCCCGCGAATACGTCCGCATCGTCGCGGAAGCGCGGCGCGCAACCTAGCAGCCCGGGCAAAGAAAAGCCGCGCCCGATGGTCGTGGGCGCGGCTTGGACGAGACGACCTTGCTCGGTTGACTACTTCGCGGCGGGAGTCGGAGCCGGAGCCATGCCGGGCTTGAGGTCGCGGATGGCCTTGACGCCGCCCGCACCCGTGGCTTCACGAACCGCCGCGAGAAGAGCATCGGCCATGGCTTCGGCCGCCAGGGCTCCAATAAGCGTCGGGTTGGCTTCCCCATCCCACTTGCCGGTGGCGAGCGCGAAGACGGTATCCCCATCACCCATGGTGTGCGAGGGATTGATGGCGCGCGCGAAGCCGTCGTCGCCCATCTGCGCCATCTTCGTGACTTGAGCCTTCGTCATCTTCGCGTTGGTCGCGACGAGACCAATCGTGGTGTTCTCCCCCGCGCGCGGACGCGGCTGCATACTGGCGCCGGAACGGATCAGCTGACGCACATCGGCGAACGTGTCATCGGCATTGATCGAGCCGGCGACGACCTTGCCGGTATAAGGGTCGATGATGTCGCCGACGGCGTTGACCGCGACGATGGCACCGACCACCAGGCCGTTCGGCATCTTGATCGAAGCGCTGCCCAGACCGCCCTTCATGGGACGACGACCCGGCCCGCCGGCCTTGCCAACGGTGGCGCCCGCACCCGCGCCGACCGTGCCCATCTTCACCGGCTCGGCGGTGGCCGCGGCTGCGGCCTTGTAGCCACAATCAGCGGTGGGACGGATCTTCGGCTTGTTGTCGAAGGGAAGGTCGAACAGGATCGCCGAACCGACGATGGGAACGACACCCGCGTTGCCGACCGGCCAGCCGATGTTCTGCTCCTCGAGCCACTTCATGGTGCCGCTCGCCGCGTCAAGACCGTAGGCGCTGCCGCCAGAAAGGACGATCGCATTGACCTTGTCCACGTTGTTGACGGGATCCATCAGGTCGGTCTCACGTGTGCCGGGAGCGCCGCCACGCTGCGAGACGCCGGGAGTCGCGCCCTCGGGCTTCCCGTTCGACCCGATCGCGCCCTCGGCGAGGATGACCGTGCAGCCCGTGGGCTTGTCGGTCAGCGTCACGCTGCCCACTTTGATCCCGGGGACGTCGGTAATGGTTCCACCCGCGGTGGCGGTGGTGGCCACGGCCAGGGTGATGACGGCGAGTGTGGCGGATTTCATGCTTCAGACCTCTTCGATAACTTCGTTCGCGCGAGAAAGAATGGACGGAGATTCTCCCGCACTCGCGTTGCGTTTAAAGAGGGCGTGCGGAAATCACGATGATCGTGCGGCCCGCCTCTGCAAAGGAAGGCTCCGCCCGTCCAGCGATGAACGGGGGGAGCGAACGCCGTCCTTAGAAACTGCAGCCGTACGCCGACATCGCCGTCTTGGCCGTATCGAGCGCCTGCTTACAGGCGGTCGCGAGGCCGGCCTTGCCTTCGGGAGTCATGGCGAGCTGCTTCCACGAGGCTTTCGACTGGTCGAGGCCGGTCCTCACCTGAGCGCGCGCGGCTTCTGGAACCTTGCTGTCGATGCAAGCCAGGTACTTCGTGAAGTACTCGTCGCACTCGGGCACACCGAACTCAGAGGTCATCGCAGAAACCGGAGCCGCCGCCACGGTGGCCGCGGGCTGGCTGACGGGAGCAGGCGCCATCTTGGCGGGAGCCGAAGAATCACCGCACGCAACCGTGGCCAGGACGACCAGGGACAGGAAACCGAACGTCTTGTTTGTATTCATGGGAACGTTTTGTACGCGGATTGGGCCGGGCGGTCAAGTGTTTGACCACTTCAAATCGAGATCGGCCCCAACCCCGGCTTTACTTGGCGAGCGCCTTTTTGATCTTCGCGGCCAGGTCCGTCTCGAACGCCAGAAGCTTTGCCTGACGGGCGGGCGCGCCGACCTTCTCGGCATGGACGGCACCGCGCGCGGCGGTTGCAGCGGCGCCATCAGCCACGCTATAGAACGCGCTGAAGACTTCCCCGACATCCTTGCCGCTTGTCTTCATCGCGTCGGCCACGAAGGCGATGCCCGCGGTGTTGACGATGTGGTTCACCGCGACGGTCGCGACAATTTCACGCTTCAGCGGATGCGCGGCGAAGTGCTGCGCGTACTCCTTTTGCAGACGCTTCGGGAAATACGACGCCAGCAACGCGGCGGCGGCCTTTGAGTCGGGGAACGCCGTGGGCAGGACCAACTCGTACAGATAGCGTTTGGTCTCGCTGAGGAGCACCGACAACAGCGGCCGCGGGAGGCCGGTGGCCGCATAGTCACGGCGAAGAACATCGCGCGGAGGCACGGAATCATCGTGGGGATTGAGGAACTGAGCGGCCACGAGCGCGTCGATACAGTCGAGGTACAGGTCAAGCGCCGCCTTGGAGCGCAGCACGTCCAGGGTGATCGCGAGGCCCTGATTGTCGTTGTCGGCAAGGCAGAGGTCCGCCACTTCCTCGGTCATCTCGGCGAGCAGCTTGTTGCGCGCTTCGGTGTCCTTCAAGGCACCTGCCTTGAGCAGGATGCTCATGAGGATCTTGATGTTGACCTCATGGTCCGACATGTCGACGCCGGCCGAGTTGTCGATCGCGTCGGTGTTGAGCAGCATGCCCTGGCGCGCGAGTTCAAGTCGCGCCTTTTGGGTAAGGCCGAGGTTCCCGCCCTCAGACAGGACACGCGCGCGGACTTCCTTTGCGTCAACGCGAACACGGTCGTTCGCGCGATCGCCGACGTCCTGATGCTCCTCGGTGGAGGCTTTAACGTAGGTGCCGATGCCTCCGTTGTAGAGCAGATCAACCGGGGCGCGCAGGATCGCCCGGATCAATTCCTCGCCCGACAGGGCGGTCGTCGCGGCATCAAGCCCAAGGGCCGCCCTCATCTCGGACGTGATCGCGATCGACTTCGCGCCACGATCAAAGATACCGCCGCCCTTGCTGATGAGCGAGACCTTGTAGTCGCGCCAGGTCGAACGGGGCAGCTTGAACAATCGGTCGCGCTCGGCGAAAGTCGCCGCCACTTCGGGTGTGGGATCGACAAAGATATGCGCGTGGTTGAACGCCGCGACCAGTTTGATCACGGGGCTCATCAGCATGCCGTTGCCGAAGACGTCGCCCGCCATGTCTCCAATACCAGCGACGGTGAACGACTCCGTCTGGCAATCGACGCCGAGGTTCGCGAAGTGATGCTTCACGCACTCCCAGGCGCCGCGCGCCGTGATGCCGACCTTCTTGTGGTCGTACCCCACCGAACCGCCGGATGCGAAGGCATCGCCGAGCCAGAAACCGTACTGATTGGACACGCCGTTCGCGGTGTCGGAGAGGTGCGCGGTACCTTTGTCGGCGGCCACCACCAGATACGGATCGTCGCCGTCGTATCGGATCACGTCGGGCGGATGCAGGACGGCGCCGTCGACGATGTTGTCGGTGACGTCGAGAAGGCCGGAGACGTACTCCCGGTAGCGATCGATCAGATAGGCGTCAAGCGCCGGCCGCGTGGGCACGTTGCCCTTCAGAACGAATCCGCCTTTGGACCCAACCGGGACGATGATGGCGTTTTTCACCATCTGGGTCTTCATGAGACCAAGAACTTCGCGACGGAAGTCGTCGTGACGGTCGCTCCAGCGGATGCCGCCTCGGGCGACTTTGCCGCCGCGGAGATGAATTCCCTGAACCGTGCGGGAATGAACCGCGATCTCGAACATCGGCTTCGGTGACGGGATGAGCGGAATGTTTTTCGAGTCGAACTTGATCGAGATGACCGATCGCTCGGGACGCTGGAACGCGTTGGTGCGCAGCGCGGCGTTGACGAGTCCGGAGAAACCGCGCAGGATTTCGTCGTCCTGCAGGCTGACGATCGCTTCGAGAGCGGTTTGCACATCCTTACCTGAAGCCTCGAGCGCCACCGTTCGGTCGCCCTGAAGTGCGGGATCGAACTTCGTGTTGAAACCGTTCGAGATCGCGACGACGGCCTTGATGTTGCGCAGGAACGCCTGGTTCACCGTCTCCACGTTGTAGTGAGTCCTGAGCTGCAGCAAATGGTTGCGGAGACAGCGCAACACTTCCACTTCCCGCGCCGGCATCGATCCTCCGAGGATCAGCGCGTTGAGCGGATCGTCGGTGCTTCGGCCTTCCTCGATTCGACGAAGGGCGTCGACCACGCGATCGGTGTCGGTGGCCAGCGCGCCGATGACTCGGGCGGCCGCTCGGATCTCGAACTGATAGATGTGCCCCTTGCGGCCCATCGGGAGAGACACCGGCATCGACACTTCTTCGGTGACGTTGAGGCCCAGATTGGTCAGAGTACGGAAGATCTCGGAGAGAACCAGGGGGCGCTTGGAAAAGACCTTCAACGTCGCTTGCTCGGCCGAGTGCGGAAGAACGCGAGCCACCAGGCCCTCGCCCAGTTGCTCAAGGGCCGCGACGTCAAGGGGTACCTGCTCGGGCGGCGTCATCTCACGGTAGACACCACTGCGCGACTCGCTGCGGACGTAGCGATCGAAGAACTTGCGCCCGTCCGACTCGCCGAAATGACGCACCATCTCAAGGGAGACGCGATCCGACCAGGTGCTGGTCTCTTGGGCCGCGATCTCACGCGCGCGCTCGGTGTTCACCGGCTCGGTGAGGTGATCGCCGTCGAAGTAGAAGACGATGATCGAGGAGTTTCCGAGGTCGGCGGAAGTCACGAAAGTGATCGGGCCAAATTCCTCGGTGTACTTATGGGTCAGGTCGCGTTCCATCTGACCCGAGTAGCGCGAGCGGGAGAAGACCAGATAGAGCGCCTGATAGCCCGCGCCCGCGCGAAGATGCAGGAAGACGTCGTCGTCGCCCGAAGCGAAGACGATGGTATCGACGATGTGCTTGAGGGAGGCGCGGTCGGTGTAGAACAACTCGCGTTTCGGCATGCGGTTGAAGATGGCGCGGGTCTCACGATAAGCGTGCGAGTTCTTGATGCCACCGCAGTTCTCGAGGAGGAAGTCCTGCTTCTCGCGAAGCAGCGGAATGTCGGTGGGACGTTCGATCAGCGCGGTCATCGAGAAGCGGCCGAGCAGCAGTGTGATGCCCTTGAGGGAGCCATCCTCGGACCACTCGCGAATCACGATGTCATCCACGGGCTCGAGGGAATGAATCGACGAGGCGTGGTTTCCGTAGTCGATCACGATGATGCGATCGTCGGTCGGCGAAGGGAGAAGGCGCGACTCGATCTCCTCGACCATGTCCGGAAACACCACGGAGAGAAGCGCTGGATCGGTCAGCACGCCCAGGGAGATCTCGCCTTTTCGGTCGAGCTCGCCCGCGGGGGTCACCGCGTAACGCGCGACGCCTTGAAGGATGTAGTTATCGGCGAGCAGCCATTCCAGGAAAGCCCTGGCGGAAGCGTTCCGCCCTGCGTCGGCCTTGCGATCTCTGATGCGTGCCGCCGTCTCGGTGACCGCGCGCTGCATCGCGGCGAAATCGCCGACCGAAACGAACACCGCCTTCAGGACGGAATGGATTTCGTGCTCGATCTCGCGAAGGCGGTCCTTGTCGGCCACCCGCTCGATTCGGAAGTGGCACAGCAGTTCCTTGGTTCCGTCCTCAGAAGCGGGCCCGATGGAGGTGATGGTTCCCCACTGGCGCTTCACGCTCAGGATGGGGTGGATGGACGACACCACGCGCAGTCCCGCCTTGCGGAAGTAGTTCTTGAGGCTCTCAAAAATAAAGGGCGCGTCGAGCGTGTGGGTCTCAACCACGGTCACCTCGGCCGCCACCGCCTTGCCGCCGATGACGCGGGTCTCAGACACACCAAGGTTGCGCGCGCGCACGTGAAGTCCGGGCAGCCCGCGGTCGGCCTGCTGCGACTCTGGAACTTCGTTGACGAAGAAGTTGAAGTGCTGGGTGAGACGCTCCGCCGTCCGCTTCGCGTCCCCGTCAAGCGCAAGGGAATCGGACATTTCGGCGAAGACCGCGCGGGCGAAACTCAGAAGCTTCGCGGTCTCTTCAGGCTTTGCCGAAGTCTTCAGGACGTCCTCGATTTCGGCGAGTCGGAAGGCCCGGGCGCTGGGATCTTGGGTGATCATGAAAAGACCTCGGAAGCGAAGGTAAACAATGAGTATGGGGGGCGTCGGGGACCGCGCGTTTCGAGCCACCAGAGGGGCGCGCTCACCCCAAAAGCCTACACCGGCCCCAGTGTTCGCAGCCTTCTCTTCAGGTCCCGGCGCCAGAGACCTTAATCCCCGAAAGTTAGGGAATAAACGGTTCGGGTTGAGGCTTACCGCGACGGCACAAGCAAGACGTCGAGGCGCGCCGCGAACTCATAGAATGAGGTTGGTGCGTCTTGTCTGATTCTTCGCTGCCCCGGTTCTTTTCGGCGGCGGAGCCCCATCGGCTGGCGGTGCTGAAAGCGTTGTGGCCCACCCTCACCGGAGAGGCCCTTGCGAATCATTGCGAGGTCGTGGGGATGCAGGATGACGTCATGCGGGTGCGCGCCGATTCGCCTTCGTGGCTCAAGACGTTGCGGGATCTGCGCGGCACCCTGATCCTGCGCCTCCAGCGGGCGGCCGGCCCGCTCGCGCCGCGAGCGCTCGCGTTCGTCGAAGGACCCATCACGGTGCGGGCCCAACGCAGGAGGGCGACGCCTTCGCTCGTTCCGGTGGAGATGTCCGCCCTGCCGACCGCACTGCTCGAATCGATCGAGCGTATTCCCACAGAGGAAGGCCGCGTGGCGTGTCTGAAGGCCATGACAGCCTTCAAGGCTCGCTTCCGAGACGTTACGCCGACCGAGCCTGCGTCTTGAAGAACGTCAGCAGACGTTCGAGGCTCGCCGCCTGCTGCCGGAGTTCTTCGGCGGTGGCCGACAACTCTTCGGAGGCTGAGGCGTTTTGTTGGGTCACCTGGTCGACCTGCGCCATGGCGCGATTCATCTGACCCACGCCTGCGGCCTGCTCGGCGGAAGCAGCCGCCAGTTCCTGAACCACTTCCGCCGTGTGACGGATGGAGGGTGCGAGCTGGGCGAGCTTTTGACCTGAAGTCGCCGCGATCTCCAAACTGCCCGCGGTCAGTTCAGAGATTTGCTTGGCCGCCGTCTGAGACCGCTCGGCCAGACGCCGGATCTCGGCCGCCACCACCGCGAAACCTCGACCCAGATCGCCCGCGCGCGCCGCTTCAATGGCGGCGTTCAATGCGAGAAGGTTCGTCTGATAAGCGATGTCCTGAATGATGCCGATACGTTCGGAAATCGTCTTCATCGCCTGGACGGTCTTGACGACGGAGCCCGCCGCCTCGTCGGCATCCTGGGCGCCTTTCATGGCCATCTGCTCGAGGTTGCGACTGTGGTCAGCGTTCTGGGTGATGGAGCTGCTCATCTCTTCGAGGGACGCCGTGGTCTCCTGAACCGAGGCCGCCTGCTGCGACGTGCCGTTCGAGAGCACGTTGGACGAGGCGGTCAGGTGCTGGGCGGCCAGGGAAACCGAGGCGGACGCGGCGCGCGCTCTCTCGATGGTGTTCGAAAGCTGAGCGGACATGTTGGCCCACGACGCGCCAAGACGATCGCGCTCCGAACGGGGCTTGATCGTGGACATCAGATCGCCGGCCGCGAGCTGATCGGCCTGGCTGGCGAGGCTCCTGAGATACTCCAGAAGATCGCGACACGATCCCTGAAGAACGCCCAGTTCTCCTTCGGCGGTCACTTCCACGGGCTGATCGAAGTCGCCACTCACGATCGCCTGATGAACGCGGGTGACCTGGGCGACG
>JBDTQB010000033.1:0-21440 GCA_039932395.1 Vicinamibacteria bacterium
CCTTGCGAACCAGATGCTCGGCGTAACCGTCGACCTGCGTGCGGAAACCGGCGTTAATCAGGATCTGTTTGTATTGGGGAAAGCGCTCGAAGTTCGCGGCGTTGAGCGCGTCCACTTGAGCCTGAACCACTTCGATCGACGCGCCGGGCTTCAGGCGCCCAACGTTCCAGTAGTTGTTGGAATGACGGTTCTCGTCGGACCGCTGCTCGGGGGTGAACGCGATGGAGCGCCACAAGAGAACACCGGGATCGAACGCCTCGAAACTCGCGGGCATGATGCCGACGACGGTGTAGGCCCGATCGTTGAGTCGTATGTCACGGTTCAGGATGCCGGGGTCCGCGCCGAACCGGCTGCGCCACAGCGTGTCGCTCAGGATGACCTTGAACTCATTGCCAACCTCCCCTTCCTGAGGAGTGAACACCCGGCCATAGGCCGGAGGAACCCGGACCAGCGAAAAGAAGGACGGAGTCGCGCTCACGATACGGATGCGCTCGGGCCCACTGTCCTGACCCAGAGTCGCGTTCCCATGATTGACGAGGGCCTGCGACTCGAGGGCGTTCACCGCCTGGAGACGGTCGTAGTAATCGGGAACGCCGGAGTTGGAACTGTCCTCCGCCCCGGCTCTGGGGTAGAGGTTGCTCATGATGACGAGGCGGTCGGGCTCAGGGACGGGCAGGGGCCGCAACAGAACCTGATGAACGACCGAGAAGAGCGCGGTGTTGGCGCCGATGCACAGCGCGAGGGTGAGAAGTGCGGTGAGGGTGAAGGCCTTGTC
The DNA here is from genome assembly GCA_039932395.1 of Vicinamibacteria bacterium. Lineage (GTDB taxonomy): Bacteria > Acidobacteriota > Vicinamibacteria > Fen-336 > JAGNNV01 > JAGNNV01. The sequence continues at coordinate 776 of JBDTQB010000033.1, forward strand.
ACGCCTCAGGAGTCGAAGGCCCGTCCGAAGATCCAGTTTCCACGCGTCCATAGACACCTCTTGGGGAGCGGCCCGCGGCGCTCTCTACCTATAACGCTGATACCGGAGAATAGGTTCCGGCCTGGGCTACGATGTCATGCAGGAGGGCCGAGTTACTCCAGGCGAAGAACCGAAAGTAGGCAAGAACGTCAGCGAAGTCGCGGCGTCGCCGAACCGCCGGCCTGCAGCCGATCCAGGATCACCGCGGCCATGGCGCGTGCGCCTATCTGGATCGAATCCTCGTCGGCGACGTAGTCGGGGCTGTGGGGAAACCCAGCAAAGCCGCGTTGAGAGTTCGAGACACCAAGCCAGTACATGACTCCTGGGATCTCGTCCGTGAACCAGCCGAAGTCTTCGGAAAACGGCGTGGGCAGAGTCGAGCTCACGATCAGACTCCCTAGGCCCATCGCCTGCTCAATGACCGGCCGAAGCGACGACTCCAGTGCTGGATCATTGAAGGCGCCCGGGATTTTCCGTTGCCAATCGACCGCTGGGCTGAAACCATCCTGACGGAGTCCTTCGAGCGAAGCGTCCAGCCGGGCTCGCGCGGCCTCTCGGGCCTCTGGCCCGGAAACCGTCAGGTTCGCGGTCACTCGCCACTGCCCGGAACCGGCGATCCACTCAGTCTGCTGCGACTGGACGATCACGAAGGGCTCGGCGGCGGACGATCCGATCCCAGGATTTCCAAGCGCCGCGAGAGTGATCGCGACCTGCTGAGCGAGATCATTTCGGTTCGCCGGAGCGCGGAGGGAAACGGCGACCTGGTCGCGCGCCGACAACATCGCGCCGCCCTTCGTTCCGATCCGCCCGACTTCGAGGGGCGAGGTGTGGAAGGCGAAGATTTCTCGAGGTCGGATGTCGCGGAACACTTCGTCCGCGAGCATCAGTTGGGCGCCCGTGGCCGATTCTTCCGCTGGCTGGAAAAGGAAGACCACGGTTCCCTGAAGTCGCGCGGTCACCGCTGACAGGCCATCCGCGAGGGCGAGGCCAACGGTTGTATGGATGTCGTGACCGCAGATATGACGAACCCCGGGCACCTGCGAGCGGAACTCCACGGGGTCGGGTGCGGTTGTGGGGACCGCATCCATGTCGGCCCTGAAGGCGATCACCGGACCGGGTAGAGACCCACGCAGGATGCCGACCACGCCGTGGCCTCCAACGCCGGTTCGCACTTCCAGGCCACGCGCTCGAAGCCTCGCGGCGACGATGGAAGCGGTGCGTGATTCGGCCCCGCTTCGTTCGGGAAAGCTGTGAAGGTCGCGTCTCACGCCGATCAAATCCATGCGCGCTCGCTCGATGGAGAGAGTCACGTCTTTCAGCAGCGTCGTGTCAGTGTTAGGGGAGGACTTCGCGGCTGACGCCGAGGCGCCTACGACCAGAGTCAAGGCGAAAAATCGGAAGAGGGGATTCATCGTCTGGGTCATTCCTACTCGTGGTTGCGCGGCAGGATAACCCGCACGACGATGCGCTCAAGGCGGCGCGCGAAGAGGCGTTCATCTCCTTGAATTCAGTCTGACCGGCCGAGTTCAGGCTGGCACGAGACCTGGTAGAACATGAGTCCACATCGGAGGATCGAAGCATGAATGAGCTCTGGCAGGACTTGCGTCACGGCGCGCGCCGACTGGGCAAAAGGCCCGGCTTCACCTTGGTCGCGGTCATCACCCTAGCCCTCGGCCTGGGCGCTAACACCGCGATCTTCAGCGTCATCAACGCGCTGATCCTGCGGGCGCCTCACATCGCCGACTCGCAACAGGTGGCCGCTTTGTGGAGTACGCCCAAAGACAAGCACACCGAGGGGTATGTTTCGTATCTCGATTTACAGGACTGGCGCTCCCGCAGCCGAACCTTCGCCAGCATCGCGGGCTACAAACCCAATGGCTTCACCCTTCTGACGGACGGCCAGGCCGAGCGGGTGGGCGGCCTGAAAGTCACCGCGAACTTTCTGTCCCTCCTTGAAGTGACGCTCGTCCGGGGGCGCGACTTCGTGCCGGCGGAGGAGAAGGGAGGAGCTGAAGGCGTGGTCATCCTTGGTTACGAGTACTGGCAGAGCCGGTTCGGCGGTCGGGAAAGCGCCCTTGGACAATCGCTGACTCTGAGCGGTCGTCCTTTCACCATCATCGGCATTCTTCCCAAAGACTTTGAATTTCCCCTGGCGGAGGACAACGCGCAACTCCTCACCACCATCGCGAGCGAAGAGGGCAACCTGGAGGAGCGCGGCGCCCACGTCCTGAAGGCACTCGGCCGCCTGGGTCAAGGCGCCACCTTCACCGCGGCCCAGGCCGAGATGAAAGTCATCGCCGACGGCCTGGCCGAGCAGTTCCCTCGGCAAGACGCCGGAGTGACCACGGCGGTGGTGCCGGTGGATGAACAGATCGTGGGCCCGGAGGTTCGGAAGGTCCTCTTCGTGTTACTGGGTGCCGTGGGTTTCATACTGCTCATCGCGTGTACGAATCTGACCAACCTCCTGCTCGTGCAGGCCAGCGCGCGGCGGAAAGAGTTGGCCCTCCGCGCCGCTTTGGGAGCAAGAAGCGGGCGCATCGCCCGCCAGCTTCTGGCTGAAAGCCTGCTCCTCTCGGCACTCGCAGGCGTCGCCGGATTGCTCCTCGCCTTTTTGGGATTGAGTGCTATCCGGAGTCTGGGGCAGAACCAGTTGCCGCGGCTTCAAGAGGTCGGCATCGACGGCCGGGTCCTTCTATTCACCCTTGCCGTTTCCATCCTGACCACCGTTCTGGTCAGTCTGATTCCGGTCTTCAAGATGTCAAGGCCTGACGTCAACGAAGTCCTGAAGACGGGAGCCAAGAGTATGGGCGGAGGCCGGTCCCTGGTTTTTTGGCGTGATTCCCTGGTGGTGGCCGAAGTGGCCCTGGGCCTTGTCCTTCTCCTGGGTGCGGGCCTGATGACGGTCAGCTTCAAGCGCCTTTTGAATGTCGATCCAGGCTTCGATCCCACGAACGTTCTGGCCGGCCAGATCAGCATGACGAGGGCGGTCTATGAAGAGTCGGACCAGCGGATTCACTACGTGAACCAAACCCTCGAAAGGCTCCGGGCGCTCCCGGGGGTCGAAAGCGCCGCCTTCGTGGCGCCCATGCCGTTCAGCGGTGGCAACGTCGGCAGTGACTTCCGGATCGAAGGGCGGCCCGAGCCTGAGCCCGCGGATGCGCCGGGGGCCAGCAACCGCAGCGTCACTCCCGAATACTTTCAGGCTATGAGAATCCCTCTCCTGAAGGGCCGCTTCTTCAACGACCACGACCAGAGGGGCGGCGTGGGAGCCGCCATCATCAATGCGTCCCTGGCCCGACGGTACTTCCCTGATGAAGACCTCCTCGGTCAAAGAATCACCAAGATCGGCGCCAACCAGAACGATGGCGACCCCGAGCATTGGGAGATCGTGGGTGTGGTGGGCGACGTTCACCATGCGAGCCTGATCAAGGCGGCTGCGCCGGAGATCTATCTCCCCTACGAGCAGAACAGCTGGACCTGGGGGAATTTCTTCGTGCGCACGGGGGGAAACCCCGCAGCTTTGACCAAGAGCTTCACCGAGGAAATCCGGTCCGGCGACCGCACCGTCCTGCTGACCCGCGTCCGGCCCCTCGTGGACGCCATCGCCGACACCGCCTCGGCCACGCGCTTCTACGCCTTTCTCTTCACCGCCTTCGGGGTCACCGGATTGATCCTGATCCTCACCGGCCTGTACGGTGTCGTCTCCTTCGCGGTGGCGCAGCACACCCAGGAAATCGGCATTCGCATGGCGCTTGGTGCCCGGTCTAAGGATGTGCTGAAGATGGTGATCGGACATGGCCTCGCCCTCACCGCGGTGGGCATTCTCATCGGCGTGGTGGCGGCGAGCGCGCTGACCCGCCTGATGGCGAGCCTGCTGTTCGAAGTGAGCGCCACGGATACGATCACTTTCGTGGCGACGTCATCGCTGTTGGTGCTGATGGCCCTAGTCGCGTGCTGGATTCCGGCCAGGCGGGCCACGAAGATCGAGCCCGTGGCCGCCCTCCGGTACGAATAGCCGCACGGATCGACCGGTCGGTCCGCCAGGCGGCTTTACTTCGTTCGCCGCGCGCCGTTGATGGCTTTGCGCACATGGCCGTCGGCGGAGCCAAGTCTCTTTCGCGCTGCCGGCGCATCGAGTTTCAACAGGCCCATGACAATGGCCGTTTTCACTTCGTTGTCCGCCTCTCGCACCAGCCGATCGGCTTCGACGAGATCCACACTCGCCGCCACGGCCACAATGCGGCGGGCGCGATCCTCCAACTTCTCCGAGGTCTGGCGCAGGTCAACCATGAAGTTCGTGTAGGCCTTGCCGACCCGGATCATGGCCGCCGTCGTGATGGCGTTGAGGACGGCCTTCGTGGCGGATCCCGCCTTGAGTCGCGTGGATCCGGTGAGAACCTCTGGCCCGGTGCGAATCGCAATGACGACGTTCGCGAGCGCGCTGAGCCGGGTGTTGGGAGCGCACGTGACGAGAACCGTCTTCGCCCGGCGCGTTCGAGCTTTCTTGAGGGCTGCCCGCACGAAAGGCGTCACGGAGCTCGCCGAAATGCCGATCACGACGTCTTTGGACGTCACATCGGACACCGCCTCCTCGCCATGATCCGCGCGGTCTTCGGAACCCTCCTTGGCGCGGAAGACGGCTTCTTCCCCGCCCGCCATGATGCCGAGGATGGCTTCGGGCTTCGTACCGAACGTGGGCGGACATTCGGCCGCTTCAAGAACGCCGAGGCGGCCGCTGGTTCCCGCTCCGATGAAAATCGTGCGGCCACCCACGGCAAACGCGTTTGCCACCAGACGCGCGGCAGAAGCCACATCGCGCGACTTCTTCTTCGCCTCAACGATGGCCAGGCGGTCTTCGTCGAGGAGCAGCGTGACCACTTTCTCGGTGGCCATGCGGTCCAGATTGAGCGACCGCGGATTGCGTGACTCAGTGAGCAGGCGCGACCAGTGAGAGTGGGGCAGAGTTTTCGGCTTTAGCGGCCTTGTCTTCGTGATGTGTCGCATCGTCATAGAACGGCTACTCCGTAACTCCGGCTCGCGCTTTCGCGAAGCGTTTCTTTTCCTCGAGTTTCATTGATCGCACCGCTAGCCCGGCGCCAGGCTGCCGAATCTCGCCGTTACGTCTATAGAAATCTCTTGTCGAACGGCTCTGGCAGCAACGCGGCGAGGCGCATGGTCTTCTTATGGCCTTTGAGATCGGCGATGTGAACCCAGATGTTGCCGCAGAGTTCCCACAAGATTTGGCGACACGAACCGCACGGCGGGGTCACCAGATGAGAATCGGCGACCACCGCGATGGCGGAGAACTTCCTGAAGCCCTCCGACACCGCTTTGAAGACAGCGACGCGCTCGGCGCACAGGGTTAACCCGTAGGTCGCGCTCTCGACATTGCAGCCGGTGATGATTTCGCCGTCGACCGTGAGGAGAGCCGCACCCACCTTGAAGTTCGAGAACGGCGCCATGGCCATCTTCCGCGCATCACGCGCGTAGTCCGACAGGCCGGAAAGAGGCGGCGCGTCTGGCGCCACCGCCTTCGTCGCTTTGATTGCTTTGGTTGTCTTCATCGAATCGACCCCACCGTTCCCTGAAGCCCGGCGATGAACTTGCCCTGGACCTTGCGGCTCTCTTCCAGCACGGACTCATGCGACAAGGCTTCCTGGCCTCCGTCTGACGCCGCGTTGGTCACGCAGGAAATTCCAATGACCTTGATGCCCATATGACGGGCCGTGATCGTTTCCAACACCGTCGACATGCCGACCGCGTCGGCGCCCATCTGCCGGAACATCGCGATCTCCGCCGGTGTCTCGTAGCTCGGACCCTGCACACCAACGTAGACACCTTCATGGACGTTCGCCTGGGCCGCGCCAAAGGCGGCAAGCGCTTTCTTCCGAAGTTCCGCATCGTACGGCTGAGACATGTCGGGGAAGCGAGGTCCAAACTCCGGATCATTCGGTCCGCGCAGCGGATTCAAACCGGTGAGATTTAGATGGTCCGTCAGCATCATGAAGTCGCCCGGGTGATACGACTTGTTCACCGCGCCGGCTGCGTTGGTCAGGACGAGGGTCGAGATGCCGAGCCGTCCGAGCACGCGCACCAGATACACGACCTGCTGCTCCGAGAAGCCCTCGTAGTAATGAACGCGGCCGGACATCACCGCGACCGGCACACCGCAGACCGTGCCCAGAATCAACTCGCCCTTGTGGCCCTCGGCGGTGGGGCGAGGAAAGTGAGGGATCTCGGCGTAGGGAATCCGGGTGGCGTTCGCCACCGCGTCGCCGAACGCGGAAAGTCCTGAACCAAGCACGATGCCGATGCGCGGAAGAGCGCCGGGCACGCGCTGACGAATCGCGAGGATGGCTTCATCAGCCTGGTGCGACGGGCGGGAAACCCCTTCGCCTTGATGGGGTTTGCTTAAAGGATCCATGGATCGTCCATCATATGCGTTTAGCTAAAGGCGAATGGCTTAAGCACGGCCGCGGCGGCGCAAAGCCAAATCGCGTCGGGGTATGCTGGGCCCACGTAGCAAGGCCCGCGATGGCTGCGACGCTCGTCGTTCTCCCCCTCGGCGCAAGGAGCATTGGTGCAGCAGAACTTCATTTCGTTCATTGGCCTGTTTGTCTTGATTGGCCTGGCCTGGCTCATCTCCGAAGACCGCAGACGCTTCCCGGTGCGCGTGGTGGTGTGGGGTCTGATCCTTCAGCTGGGCTTCGGCTTCCTCGTCTTGAAGTGGGAACCCGGCGAGCACTTCTTCTCCAAGTTGAACGACGTGTTCAACGCATTACTGTCCTTTAGTACAGAAGGCGCCAAGTTCATCTTCGCCTCGCTCGGAAGCACCGGGCCCGGCTCGATGACGGACTACCTCACCCGGGTGGGCTCGACGTCCACCGATCCCACGGTCAAGCAGGCGATTGCTTACGGAACGGTTCCCGGCTTCACCTTCGCGTTCCAGGTCCTGCCCACCATCATCTTCTTCAGCGCTCTGCTCTCGATCCTCTACTACCTCGGGATCATGCAGAAGGTCGTTGTGCTCTTCGCCAAGATCATGTCGAAGACGATGCAGGTGTCGGGCGCCGAGTCGCTCTCGAACTCCGCCAACATCTTCGTTGGGCAAACCGAAGCGCCCCTCGTGGTCGCACCGTATATCGAGAAGATGACCCGCTCCGAACTGATGGCGATCATGGTCGGCGGCTTCTCCAACACCGCGGGCGGTGTGCTCGGCGCTTACGTGCTGATGCTTCAGGGCTATTTCCCGAAGATCGCGGCACACCTCATTACTGCATCTCTGCTTTCCGCCCCCGCGGCGTTCATCATCGCCAAGGTGATGGTGCCGGAGAAGGAAGTGCCTCTGACCAAGGGTGACGCGAAGATGGACGTGCCCACGCAGGACGCGAACATCCTGGACGCGGTTTCAAACGGCACCACGGTCGGATGGAACCTCGCCATCAATGTCGGCGCCATGCTCATTTCTTTCGTCGCCATCGCAGCCTTGCTCAACTACTGCTTCGCCTGGTTCGGCGGCTACTTCCGCGATTCCGCGGGTATCGCGCAGTTCGATTTGATGCTTCTCGCGGCCGCCGCTGGTCTGGTCTACATGGATCGGGCGAAGCCGATCTCCGAAGACAACGGCTGGTGGGCGTTGGCGGTGGTGATGATTGTTTCGGTTCTCGCCCGCAATTTCATCAGCGACGGTGCTGGTGCCGCGATTGGGTTCATCGGGATCTTCTCGTGGATTCCGCTCTTCCTGCGCTCCGGAGAAGACCGTGGCTTCGGCAAAGGCGGCTACGTCACGCTGGGCATCATCGCGCTCGTCGCGAACGTCGCCTACTTCGGCTTCGGGCCGATGAACGAGACCACCGACCTTTCCATGCAACTCGTGCTCGGATGGCTCCATTGGCCGATCGCCTTCATCATGGGCGTGCCGGTTCAAGACTGCCTGACCGTCGGCAAACTGCTCGGGGAGAAGCTGATTCTCACGGAGTTCGTGGCTTACCTTGACCTGGCGAACCAACTTGGCGAGGCCGCGCGCACCGGAACCGCCGGCCTTGACGGCCGCTCCATCGTCATCGTGACCTACGCGCTGTGCGGCTTCGCCAACTTCGCATCGATCGGCATTCAGATCGGCGGCATGGCGCCTCTTGCTCCCTCGCGTCGGCAGGACATCGCGCGTCTTGGATTCAAGTCGATGGTGGGGGGCGCGCTCGCCACCTTCATGATCGCCTGCATCGCCGGCATCTTCTACGACCCGTTGTCGACCATAGGTCGGGTTCGCTGATTCGAAGAGGCTGGCGGTCGGCGTGTGGTCCAATCTGAACGCCACTCTGATGAATCCAACGGGCGAATCGACACTTCCGCTTCTGCGAGCGGAGGTCACACTCCTGTGCGCTACCGCTGCGTGCGCCACCGTGTCCGTGTTTGCCGCCCAGGTCGGCCTCGCCCTGGTCGGCGCTGTCCACATCGCCCGCACGATCCGCCGTGAGACCCGCGGTTTCGCTCTGCCCATCGACGCGGCCGTCGGCGCGTTCGCCATCTGGACGTTCATGTCCGCGGCCTTCGCGCCCTCTCCGATCGCGGCTCATGAAAGTGCCAAGAAGCTCCTGCTGTTCCTCCTCTTGTATTTTGCCGCCGAAGCGCTCCGCAGTGATGCGTGCCGTGAGTTGCTTCAGGACGGACTGCTGATCGGCGGTGTGCCACTGGCATCGCTTGCCGTCCTTCAGTATGTGTTTCTCGGCTTCGACACCATGGATAACCGGCCGCGTTCTTTCCTCGGTCACTACATGACGGCTTCCGGTGTCATCGCGATCCTCTGGATGGTGGCGCTCGAACGGGTCATCAGCGCGCCCCGCCCCTTCCGCGTCAGGCGCGCTTCGGCGGGCCTGTGCGCCGGCCTCATTGGCCTGTCCTTCGCGGTCATGATTGCGCACCGCATCGATCTCCTTCCCACCGAGGTGGAGCGCATCGCGATTCTGGTGATCGCGTTGGTCGCCGGCCGCCGGGCGTGGCGTGGAATCACTTGGCCTGACCAGTCGTTGTCCACGACTCTGGCGCTTTGCATGATTCCGATGGGCGCCCTCGCCGTTGTCCTGTCGAGGACGCGCAGCGCCTGGCTCGGAGTGATCGCGGGGGTTGTGGTGATCGCGTGGGCGAAGAAGCCGCGACTCCTTCTCTTCCTTCCCGCCGCGCTGGCGGTTGTCCTCCTCCTCTCTCCGCGCACGATTCAGGACCGGATCACCGTGCACGACCCCAGCAGCTGGGACCGTTACTACATGTGGCAGGCCGGCCTGGACATGATCATGGACAAGCCAATCTTTGGTCAGGGGACGGGAATGATCCTGGCCGTCTATCCAAACTTCAGGTGGGAAGGCGCTCCGAATCCGAACGCGCCGCATCTTCACAACAACTTCATCCAGATCGCGGCCGAGCGAGGCATTCCCTGTCTCTTCTTCCTCTTCTGGTGGCTCTCTCTGCTTTGTCGCGAAGCCTGGCGCGTGCGTGCGACGTCGCGCTCTGGGGTCGTCGTCCTTTCCGCCCTGACCGTCACCCTGGTGGCCGGGATGTTTGAATACACTCTGGGCGACTCCGAAATTCTGATGGTGATTCTTTTGCTCAGCGCGCTTCCTTTTTCGACACGTTCCTATTTGAGGGAGCCGGGCATCGCCGAATCGCGCGACCAGGCTCGTGACGACGCGAACCTGCCCGCCGCCCTGGTCATGGAACAGTGAAGACACACCTTGACCCCGCGCGGGTCGCGTCCATCCTCGATTCGTTGAAAGGCGGTCGCGTGGTGGTGGTGGGCGATGCCATGCTCGACGTCTTCGTCTTCGGTCAGGTGACCCGCATCTCTCCCGAAGCGCCGGTGCCGGTGGTCCTCGTCACCCAGGAGACAGAGCGCCTGGGCGGCGCCGCCAACGTCGCGCTCAACGTCAAGTCTCTGGGCGGTCAGGTCGCGCTGGTCGCGGTCGTGGGCGACGACATCGCGGGCGAACGGCTGACCCGCGCCACCGGCAGGCAGGGAGTGGAGGCGCGCTTCGTCGCCGTCTCCGGCCGTCCGACCACCGTCAAAACGCGCATCATGGCGCACCAGCAGCAGATGGTCCGCGCTGATCGTGAGGTCACTGAGCCCATCGAAGCGGCGGTCGAAGCGAAGCTTCTGGCCCAGGTGGCGCGCGTCTTGAAGAAGAACTCCGCGCTTATCGTCTCTGACTACCAAAAGGGTGTCGTGACCAAGGGCTTCATGCGCGCCCTGATCTCGCTGGCCCGAAGTCGTGGCGCGCGCGTTTTGGTCGATCCCAAGGTGCGCAACATCGGCTTTTTCAAAGGCGCGTTCCTGGTGACGCCCAATCAGAAGGAAGCCGAGGAGATCAGCGGCATCGCGATTCAGAACGATGCCGATGCCGAGCGCGCGGTGCGCCGGCTGGCCCAGCTTGCGGGCACCGAAGGCGCTCTGGTGACGCGGGGCGAAGAGGGCATGTCGCTCGGTCTTCGCGTCCACGGACGTTTCTCCTACTGGCATGTTCGCTCGACCGCGCGCGAAGTGTTCGACGTGACGGGTGCCGGTGATACCGCGATCGCAACTCTGGCGCTGGCCCTCGTGGCGGGTGCGCTGCCCCACGAAGCCATGATGATCTCGAATCTGGCTGGCGGCGTGGCCGTGGGCAAGCTGGGCACGTCCAGCGTGACACCGGCTGAAATCCGCGCCGCTCAGTGAAGGTTTGCATCGTAGGCGCCGGGCCCGCGGGCTCGATGGCCGCCCTGGAGTTCGCGAAAAAGGGCGCCCTGGTTTCGATCTTCGATCCCTCGCATCCGCGCGAGAAGCCGTGCGGCGGCGGGCTGACGGGAAAGAGTCTCGCGCTCCTTCCGGAAGGCACGCCGCACGATCCGTTGCCGGCGCGCCGTGTTCAGACCTGCCGCTTCGACACTGCGCGCGGCCTGATGACGGAATTGGATCTGCGCGAGCCGGTCGGCATCGTTGCTCGCTCCGAGTTCGACTCGTGGCTGCTTCGACGCGCTGTCGAAGCCGGAGCCAGGCACTTCAACGATCGCATCACCAGGGTCGACGCAACCGGTCGGGTCAAGACGCTCGCTGGTCTTGAAGAGACCTTCGATCTGATCGTCGGCGCGGATGGCGCGAACAGCCTGGTGCGTCGGACGTTTCTGAGTGCCACTCCGAAGGAGCGTCGCTGGATGGCCTGCGGCTGGTACGCGCGCGGCGATTCTGAAATGGTGATTCGTTTTCTCAAAGGCATCGAAGGCTATCTGTGGCTCTTCCCTCGTGCTGGCCACGTGGGTGTGGGCATCGGCGCGCCTCTTGGAAATCCGCCCACGAAAGATCTGCTGGCGCTCCTCGAGAGAGAGGTGGCTCGCGCCTTTCCGGCCCTCGCGCGCGAAGAAGACACGCCGTACTACGCGCACACGATTCCTTCGCCCGGGGAAGATGGCGCGACCTTCCGCGAGATGGCGGGGGAGAAGTGGGCTCTGGTCGGTGATGCGGCGGCTCTCGCCGATCCCATCACCGGTGAAGGCATCTTCTACGCGCTTCGCTCCGGTCAGCTGCTTGCCGAAGTGATCACCGCGGGTGGAACGCCGCAAGCGTACGCGGAAAAAGCGACCGAAGAGTTTGGCCACGACCTCATGCGCGCGGCCCGTCTCTACAAGCGCTTCTTCGCGCCTGGCTTCACCGACCGGATGTTGTCGTACGCCGACCGCTCACCCGCGCTGTCGAACGTCCTCGTCGATCTGGTGCTGGGCAAGCAAGACTACATGTCCCTCAAGAAACGCCTGGTGATGACGCTGCCGGCCTTCGGATGGGACCTAGCCACCGCCCCCGTCCGCAAGGCCGCCCGCCGCTACTTCTCCCACGACAGAGCCTGACGTCGGCAGACTCGACTTCACGACGCGCGAAATCGGTTTCGACACCACCGTCATCGCGAGGCGGGACGTCGCTTTCGAAACCACCGTCATCGCGAGCGGGAGAGTCTCTCGGTTTTCGACACCACCGTCATCGCGAGCCGGGACGTCGCTTTCGACACCACCGTCATCGCGAGGAGGGAAGTCCGTTGGCTTCCGACGTGGCGATCTGACGTTGACTGGATTGCTTCGTCCGCAGCAGAACGAAGTCGTCCTCGCAATGACGACGTGGGGGCGACGACGGCCTTGCCATGACGGCGAGGAAGCGCCCGACTCGTCATCGCAATGGCGGTCGGCGGCCTAGCCCTGATGTAGAACGGTCACGGGATTCGCTTTTGTCGCTCTTCGCGCTGGGATGTACGACGCGAGCAACGCCACCAAAGACAGAACCCCTGCCGCGCCGGCTAGAGCGACGGGATCCGTCGCCTTGATTCCGTAGAGCATGGAACTCACCGAACTTCCCAAGGCGAGCGATCCGAACAGTCCGACGACCAAGCCAATGCTTGTGAGTCTCACTCCGCGACCCAGGACGAGCTTCATGACGTCGCCACCCTGCGCGCCCAGCGCCATGCGCACGCCGATCTCTCGCGAACGCTGGCTCACCGAGTAAGCCATCACGCCGTAGAGGCCCACCGCTGCAAGCAGCAAACCCAACGCCGCGTAGGACGTCATGAGGCTCATCAGAAACCGGCGCTGGCCAAGCGACCTGTTCACCATGAAATCCATGGTGTAGATCTTCCACATGGGCTGCTCTGGATCCACGCTCCAAACCGCCGAGCGAACCGCGTTGCTCATGGCCATCGGATCACCTTGAGTCCGCACCACGAGGGAGTTGAAGATGTACGGCTGCTGCGCCTGAAACGCGTAGGCCTGCAACCGATCAGGATCACCCAGGCTGTAGTGCTTCACGTCGCCCACCACTCCAACGATCGTGGCGGTGATGGGATTCTTCGGGTCGGGGAAGAGGATCGAATGGCCGATGGGATCTTCTTTGGGCCAATAGCGCTCGGCCATCAGGCGATTGATGACGACCACAGGCTGAGTGGTTGGGCCGTCCTGCTCGTTCAGCACGCGACCGCGAAGTAACGGGATGCCCATGGTCTCAAAGTAATGGGCATCGGGAAAGTTCATCAAGACGCGCGGCGCATCTCCCTTGGCGAAGGGAGGAGCGCCGGGGATCTCGAAGGGAGTGGTGGAGCCGTTCCCACCAAACGGCACCGCCCGGATCACCGAAGCCGCCACCACGCCCGGGAGTGCACTCACTCGCTCGACGATCTTGCGGTGGACTTCCCACTGCTGCGCGCCGTCTGGATACTTGTTCGCGGGCAGACGGTACTCAAGAGTCAGCAGGTTGTCGGTCTTGAAGCCGACGTCGACATGGGTGAGCTTCTGGAAGCTGCGCAGCATGAGCGCGCTTCCCGCCAGCATCACCAGAGTCAACGCGACCTGCGCGACCACCAGGGCGCTGCCAAGCCGGCTCTTCGCCGGGCCGTCGCCCCCACTCCGTCCGCCTTCCTTCAATGTGCTGGTGAGATTCGGGCGTGAGAAGCGGAACGCGGAGAACGCTCCGAAGAACACACCCGTGACCGCGGAGAGCGCCAGCGTGAAGAGCAGCACCGTGAAGTCGAGGGTCGGAACAACCCCGCCGGGAAGAGAGATGGGCGAAGAGCTCAGCAACGCTTGAAGTCCCACGTATCCAAAGGCGAGCCCAAGCACTCCACCCGCGATCCACAACAGCGCGGCCTCCGTGAGCATCTGCTTGACCAGGCGTCCGCGTCCCGCACCCAGAGCGGCCCGCGTGGCGATCTCGGTCTGCCGTGCCGAGGCGCGCGCCAGCATCAGGTTCGCGACGTTCGCGCAGGCGATGAGCAGCACGAAGGTCACCGCACCCATCAAGACCAGAATCATGTCGCGCGCGTTGACCACCACACTGTCTTGAAGCAGTCGCGACTGCATCGACCGTCCTTCGCCCGCCTCGGGGAACTGGGATGCGAGACGCGCGGCAATGGTCGACAGTTCGGCCTGACCTTCAGCCAGTGTGACGCCCGGGCGCAGCTTGCCGATCGGCCCCACCAGAGGATTCGCGCGATTCAGGTAGTTATCCCCGGTCTTGAACACGGGCCACGTGTGATGCGGCATCCACACGTCCACTTCATCGAAGGGGAATCGGAAGCCGCGTGGCAGTACGCCCACCACGGTGTACGGCATGTTGTTGAGCACCACGGAGGTCCCGACGATCGCCGGATTGCCGCCGAAGACCTGCTGCCAGGACTCGAATTGAAGCACGCAGACCGGCGTTGCCGACAAGGCGTCGTCGCCTGGATTGAAGCCGCGTCCCATCATCGGCGCCACGTTGATCAGGGAGAAGAAGTTGTCGGAGACGAAGCCCGCGCGGACCCGCTGCGGCTCGGCCTTACCGGTGAGATTCGCGCTCTGGGGAACGAAGGCGGTGAATCCCTCGAACAGCTTTTGCTGTTTCCGCAGATCCTCGAAGTCGGGATAGGAGATGAACTGGGCCCGGCCCTTGGCGTCCACGCCTCCAACAGAAACCAGGCGTTCCGAGTCGGGCAAGGCAAGCGGCTTGATCAACAGCGCGTTGACCACGCTGAAGATCGCGGTATTGGCACCTATGCCGAGAGCCAGGGTCAAGATCGCCACGAAGGCGAATCCGGGCGTGCGAGACAGCATCCGCGCGCCATAGCGCGCGTCGTTCCAAAGTGTTTCCATCAGACCGTCTCCTTTGCGCCGATCACCGTCGCGCTGCGGTTGTTTGTGCGTGAGATCGAACCAGCCAAGACGAAGGGCTATGGCCGCCGCATGACGGACGTAAAAGAAATCGGCACCGACGCGACCCGACGCCACGCGAGCACGCCACTCTTCTTCGAGATCACCCATCACCGATTCGCGCAGGTGACGCGGAGCCGTGGCCTCAAGCCAGTTGAGGGCGAAACGAGGCGGGAGGTTCCGGTCGGCGGTCATGCTCGTCGGCCCTTCGGCTCAAGCCCCTGCCACATGGCTTGAAGCGCGGTCCAGGAGTACTCCAGCGCCTTGGCCCCCGCGGGCTTCACTTCATAGAAGCGCTTGGCGCGGCCACCGCGTTCCGCGGTCGCATCGGCGAGCCAAGACTTGAGATACCCCTTTTCTTCGAGACGATCGAGCGTGACGTAGAGAGCGCCGCGAGCCACGCTGCGTGACGTGCGATCTTCGATCTCCTGGCGAACCGGAACGGCATACGCCTCGGCTCCCAGCCGCATCACGGCCAGAAGGACCAACTGCTCGAATTCGCCAAGGGGAGTTTGTGGATTCATTGGATTGAAGGCCTCGGAATGATTTGCCTACATTCTAGGCATTAGACGAGAAGCGCTCAGGCAAGGTTCCCCATTTCTCCAGAAACACGAAACCCCGCGTCGAAACGCGGGGCTTGGGGAAGACGTCTTCGCGCGCGCGAAGCGCGTCGGTTGGGGCTACTTTGTTTGCGGAAGCTTTGCTTCGATCGCCGCCGAACGCAGCATCATGATGCCGGTGATGAACACCACCACCGCCACGCCCCAAAGCAGCATCTGGATGTCGATGTTCTTGACCACGAGGCCGGCGATCAAAGCGCCCGGAATTCCGCCGAGCGCGAGCCCCAGGGCGGCTTTGAAGCTGTACGAACCCGCGTCCACGAACGGCTTGGCCGCGCCCGTCATCAAGAATGCGCAGGAGCCCATCATGATGGGGAAGGCGGCTCGTTCACTCATGCCGATCGCCGCGATCAGCAGCATGCAGGGCGCGTACATGCCGACACCCATGGTCATCAGAGCGCCAAGGAACAGATTCCCGATCACCGCGACCAGGAGCACCGCGCCCGTCACCCCGATCTGATCGCCATTGCTCTTGATGAGGTGAAGCGCCTTGCCGACGAAGAGGAACGAGCCGATCACGAGAGCGACACCCATGCCGAGCTGGACGGTGCGTCGGGGCCAGTTGGCCACGTAGCGCGCGCCCCAGACGGCACCCACCACGGAGGCGCCGATCATCAGCACCAGAGTCAGCGGATCGACCATGACCGCGCCGATAAAAATGAAGGCCTGGACGATGGTGGGTGGCGTATGGCCGATGTTCAGCGTGCCCGGGATCCATTCGTCTCTGACCAGCTTGAACGCCTTGAAGATCGCGGTCGTGGGCGCGTACGAACCGATGCCCAGGGTGTCGAGGAAGTTCGTGAGGAAGCCCACGCCGATGCGGAGGGGGTCGGGGAAGCCTTCGCTCGCCTTCTTCCTGGATCCCCGCACCACCACCACGGTGTAGAACGCGACGAAGAGCAGCAGCACCAGAAGGAGCCAGGCCACCACGTCGCCCTTCATCGCCTGTCCGGGGAGCCCCGCGATCTTGACGAAGAGAAGGTTCAGTTCAGAAAAGAAGGTGCTGATGAAGTTCATTTATGCCGGGGGCCTCTTAGGAGTTGAGCGAGACTACCCTGTCTTCCAGCCGTCCAAAGCTGGTCTGAAGGCATTTCGACTTCTCTCCCGCGCATGAGCTGAGGCGTCCAATTATTTGCGTGCGACCTCACATCGTGGCATGGTCTCCCTCCCCGTTCCCTGAGCGCTGTCTGTTGGCTTGCAGGTCGAAGGGACCTTTCTTCAATCGGAGACTGTTCATGAAAACACCCTGGTCCAAAGCGCTGGTTGTCGTTCTGAGTCTGTCGTGCGCTCTGGACGTATCCGCGCAAACCGCCGCGAAGAAAGCCGCCGCAACCACGAGCGGAATCGCCATAGCACCCGCTGCGTCCGCCGGCATGTCGGCCGAGCGGCTGGAGCGTCTTAACAAGACGATGCAACGCTACATCGATGAAGGACACCTCGCGGGCTCTGTCACGTACGTGATGCGACGCGGCAAGGTCGTCAACTTCCAGGCCACGGGCTGGGCCGACATCGAGAACAAGGTTCCCATGCGCACCGACACCATCTTTCGCATCGCCTCGATGAGCAAGGCGGTCACCAGCGTCGCCGCGATGATGCTGGTCGAAGAAGGACTGCTGTCGCTCGACACTCCGGTGTCCCGCTTCTTCCCGGCCTTCAAGAAGACCACGGTCGCCTTGAAACGGCCCGTCGGCGCAACTCCCGATTCGCCCGTGACCATCGTCCCCGCCAAACGCGAGATCAACGTGCGCGACCTGCTCACTCACACCGCGGGCATTTCGTATGGAGACGGCCCTGCGTCGGCGATGTGGAAGGCCGCGGGCATTCAAGGCTGGTATCTCGCCGATCGTGCTGAGCCCATCGCCAGCGTGGTCGAGCGCATCGCGGTGTTGCCCTTCGACTCGCAGCCTGGCGAAGCCTTCGTTTACGGCTACAACACCGACATCCTGGGCGCGGTGGTGGAGAAAGCGTCCGGCAAACCGCTCGACGTCTTTTTCCGCGAGCGCATCTTCGAACCGCTCAAGATGGTCGATACGTCGTTCTTCCTTCCTGTTGAGAAGCGAGCGCGTTTCGCCACTGTGTACTCCGCGAAGGAGGATGGCTCCATCGTCCGAGCACCCGAAGTGGGCATGGGCCAGGGCGCTTACGTTGATGGGCCTCGGCAGTGTTTCGGAGGAGGAGCCGGTCTTCTCTCCACCGCGTCCGACTACTCGCGTCTGCTCAGGATGCTGGCGAACGGCGGCATCCTCGACGGAGCGCGTCTGCTTGGCCCCAAGACGGTCGAGCTGATGACTTCCAATCACACGGGCTCGCTCTACCTCGAAGGACGCGTGGGATTTGGCCTTGGATTCGAAGTGGTGGAGAAGCTCGGGGGCGATGGCCGCTTCGGCACCGAGGGCGCCTACGGCTGGGGCAGCGCCTACTTCGCGCGCTACTGGATCGATCCGCATGAAGACCTTCAGGCGATCTTTTTCTCGCAGCTCGTTCCGAGTGCCGGGCTTGATCTGCAGAACAAGGTGAGGACCATGGTCTACGCCGCGATTGAGTCGGTCGGTCGGTAAGCCGGGGGCGTCTTCAAGTCCCGCTTAAGCCCTGATAGAATCCCTCTCCCTCAAAGCGTGGCGCTATCGTCTAGGGGTTAGGACGGTTGGTTCTCAGCCATCAAACCGGGGTTCGAATCCCCGTAGCGCTACCAGCATTTTGAGGCTTGGATAAAGGGTGGAATCGACACTTACCCTCCTGGGATGACCGCCCAACTGATCGCGGTACACCCACCGGTACACCCAACCATAGCCCGCATGGAGTGGCCCCAGCGCTTACGGTAGGCCGCCGCACCAGCCGATGGAGGGGAGATCCCTTGCCCATCGAGCCCTGATCGCGTTTGCCGGGTTCGCCGTCTTGCCTCCGTGGCACCACTCCATGCCCGACTCGGAAGCATCCTGCGTCCCGGTGCTTCCGAGTTCCTCTTCCGAGTAGACTCCTTTCGTGGATCTGATCGAACTCCTGACGCAGACCGAGGGCAAGACCCTTGAGTTCAAGCGCGATCTCTCCTCGCCGGAGCCGCTTCTGCGCACCATCGTCGCCTTCGCCAACACCTCCGGCGGGGTGATCTTGATCGGTGTCGAGGGCGGGACACGCCGCGTTCGAGGCGTTTCTGACCCCCTGGCCCTTGAGGAACGCGTCGCCAGCCGGGTGAGCGACACCATTCGGCCGCAGATCATCCCCGACATCGAAATCATCGCCTATCGCAACACGCACGTTGTCGCGATCGCGGTCTGGCCGAGTCCAGCGCGTCCTCACAACCTCATCCGCGAAGGCAGGGAGCGAGGCGTCTATGTGAGGGTGGGCTCCACCAACCGGCGTGCCGACGAGAGCCTGGTCGCGGAGATGGGTCGTTTCGCCCGTGGGGAGGGCTTCGACGAAGGACCGGCGCTGGATTTCAACTCGGACGCCATCGACTTCCGAGTTGCTTCCGAGTCGTTCGCAAGGGTACGGCGGCTGGCGCGCCGCGATCTTGAAACTCTGCGACTCCTCACTCGCCATCAGGGGCGACTTGTGCCAACCGTAGGGGGCCTCCTTCTCTTCGGTCGCGACCGCCTAACGACATTCCCTGATGCGTGGATCCAGGCAGGCCGTTTTCAAGGCGTCGATCGGGCCAGAATCGTGGACCACTCGAATCTCGTGACCCACCTTCCTGCCGCTATCGAGGCCGCCGTCGCTTTTGTCGAGAAGCACAGCGCTCGTGGCGCTCACATCGTAGGCCTTCGTCGGGAAGACCGCTGGAATGTGCCGCCGGTCGCAGTGCGAGAGGCCATCGTCAACGCCGTCGCCCACGCCGACTATTCGCAGAAGGGAGCGCCGATCCGGCTGGCGCTCTTTGACGATCGGCTTGAAATCGAGAATCCGGGGCTGCTTCCATTCGGCCTGACGCTCGCCGATCTGCCGCGAGGCGTCTCAAAGTTGCGGAACCGCGTGATCGGCCGTGTTCTTCATGAACTTGGTCTGATGGAGCAGTGGGGCAGCGGCGTCCAGCGCATGATCGCCGCGTGCGCCGACTCCGGCCTCGCCCCGCCCGTTTGGGAGGAAGTTGGGACGAGAGTGCGGGTGACGATCCCCTTGACCGGAGCTCGCAACGTTGAAGTTGACGTCAGGGGCACGGCGATCCTGAAAGTCCTGGACCATGGCAACGGTCGATCGACCAAGGCGATTAGCGCCGCCATCGGACTTTCAACCCGCGCCACACGCGTTCGCCTTGCGAGTCTGGTTGGCCGGGGGCTGGTGCGAGAAGTCGGCACCGGACCTCAAGATCCCCGAAGGCTCTACTTTCGGGCGGCCCCCTGAGGTGACCAACCCCGCTGCCCTCGTCCAGAAACTCTGAGCCTCTGCGACCTGCGCTCGGCGGGAAACCGCGCGGGGGCCGCCATCGCCGAACTCCCTACGCGGAGCAAAGCTCTAACCCGCCTTAGCCCGCGACTGACAAATGCTTCGCGTCCGAAGCAGGCGGACCAAATCGCCGCTCTCGATCTCGCAGGCGCCGTTCGAGACCAAAACGAACAGCCTTGCCCAGCAGCTTCAGTTTCATCTCGCCGATGGGATAGGTCTTGTCCGAGAGAGAACGGCACTCCTCCGGCAGCATCACGAGGCTCACGTGGATGTCGGGGGCGGCGCCAATCGGCAGGCCGCTCTCCATGCACCGCTCGTAGAGGCGACGAAAGACGGGCACCATCTCCGCGGTTTTCGGCGGTGCGAGATGTTCGTAGTTGGTGCCGACCAGCGGGCGGAAGACGCATACGGTCGGAATCGCTCCCACCGACGTGATCCAGTCGATCGCCTGCATCGACGACTCAGGCGACTCGAGCCCCGCGATAATTTCTCCGTTCGTCACCCACGGCTCGGTCAGCGGTCCTTTTCGCCCGAGTGCCGCGCAGTATCGGATGGCGTCGAGATAGCGCTGCAGGCCGTAGTCGCGGCTCTTGCCCGGACAGGTGTCCGTGAACTTCTCGGGATCGAAAATCTCGAAGCAGAACGACACGCGATTGACTCCCATGGCGCGCAGCCTGTCGTAGCGCGACAGATCGTGATGCGGCGGGGTCTGAACTCCCACGAGTAGCCCGACTTCCTTCTTGATCCGCTTGACGAAGGGTTCCAGGATGTCGAGATACGTCTCGTCCTTGAAGTGACCGGTGTTGAAATCGACGTACGTGATGCCCGACTCGCGCCGCGCCGCCCAGATCACTTCCATCACTTCTTCGAGCGACTTCTCGTTGGCGTCGTCGATTCCGAGATTCAGTCCCACCGAGCAGAACTTGCAGTTGACCTTC
>JBDTQB010000034.1:0-21219 GCA_039932395.1 Vicinamibacteria bacterium
GGGCTATCGCGCCAGCGGTCCCGTCAGCGTTGACATCACGGATGAGCGGGGACGGCCGGTGAGGACGCTGGTCACCAGCGGTCCGCCCGAGGGCCTTCTCGAATGGGACGGATTCGACGGAAGCGGCAGAGTCGCGTTTGACGGTGTCTACGTTTTCACCGTTCGAGACGCCAGCGGGGGAGTCGTGGGGCGGGCTCGGGCGACGCTTGATACGAATCGAAGCGTCATACACGATGCCGCGGGAACGGGACTTCTAGCGATCCAGCCCGTCCCTCCGCCCTTTTCTCGCGGTACGACTCTCGCGTGGATGCCTCTCGAAGACGCCGTGCTTGCCATCAACCACGGTGGTGGTCAAGACACCGGTCTTGTCCGGATCGGCACCGATGGCATCGTGTCCTCCTTGTTCAAGGACCCGTGGTACGAAGATGTTGAGCCCGCCGGCGGCGGTTCGGTCTCAGCTGACGGGAAGCTCCTCCTCCTCCGCGGCACTGGATCGGCCAATATCCACAACTTCTACCTCCTGAATCTGTCAACAGGGACGCATACTCAAGTTGCGACTGAAGGCAACACCGTCACATGGTCGCCGAACGGCCAGTTCTTTGTCCTTAATGACGATGTGTTTGACCAGGAGGGCATGCTGATCGCGCATCTCGAAGGTCGTCCCTTCGACCAAGGGGCAGGTTGGGTATGGTCTCCGGATAGCCGATTCCTTGCATCTGGCACAACAATCACATCAAGGGTCGGCGTGCCGTCCAGAGCCCTTGAGGTGCCCGACGATCTGATGCTTTTCGCCCCCGGAGAAGGCCTCCAGGGATCCCTGCTGGTTTTCTTCACCAACTGGCGTCCCGACGGTCAGATCCACACGAGGATCGGGGACTGCGAGGGCGACGGCTGCTTCGCGATCAAGGCGCTTCTGATTGATCCAAACACCGGAGTGGTTACCAAGGGCCGAGACAACGCGGAAGAAAATCTGTCTCCCGACGGACGGAAGGAGATTCATCAGGATCCAGGTACTGGCGCATCCTTTGTCATTGAGGAGGGTGTCAGCGATCTCTTTCTGGCGCCGCTCACCGTTTCGCCCTCGCCAAGAAGCTCCCAGGCCACGACCGTCATCAATGGCGATCGAGTCATCGTCCGCAATCTGCTGAATCTGACCGCGGACGCGCGCGTGGTTCGCCTGCCAGGCAACAGCGGGCTTCTGATCAGCGGGATCGCTCACGATCTCAACTTCGATCACTACCAGCTCGACTACGCTGACGCTGCCTCTCCCGGAACTTGGCAGCCCATCGGCGTTGCGCACGAGGCGCCCGTCAACGACGACATCTTTACGTCGTGGGTACCGCCCGCTCCCGGCACGTATCTTCTGCGCCTTCGCTCCTTCGATCGGGCAGGCAACGTGGCGACGTCGACTCAACTGGTGCGCTGGGATGTGCGCGCCACCATTACCAACGTGACCGTGGACGAAATCCTCATCTCACCAAACGGGGATGGGATCAAGGACTCGACCACGTTCCAGTACCGTGTTGAGGATCCGGTTCATGTACAAGTCCGAGTCGTCGGACCCGGGGATTCCATCACGACGATTCGCACCATGGAGCTGGACCATCCGACGATCGGGCCCGCATCGTTCACCTGGGACGGGAGGCGTGACGATGGGACGGTTGCAGCCGACGGTAGGTACACCCTCTTCCTCAACGACCTGCCGTTCCGGCTGGAAGTGGATGCGACTCCGCCGGACATTGGATGGGTATGGAAGGATCTTCGTCCCTACGTGGTGGAGCTCAACCCTAAGCTGTTCACGAGTCTTGATCCTGAGAAGTTCTGCACGAAGGCACCGCAGATCACGGCCGCAGCCCTGAGCGCGCCATACGCGATTCACGTGGTGGATCCTCATTTGCGGAACTGGTCCGGCCCCCGTGATACTGGCGGCCGAACGCAGCTCTATGTTCCGGATGTCAATGCGCCAGGCACGCCTCTTGGGGACGGGCTACAGCCACCCGTAAAGCGCGTCAATGGCGTCGTCCAGGATAGAGAGCAAATCGATTCGCCGGGCAGTGCAGTTCAGCCTGGTCAGTCTTTGATCGCGGAGGACTACGCGGGAAACCGGGCGGTAATCCCGATCGTCGGCGTGCCTGAACAGAACGTACTCTTGGAAGTAGATCCCGGCAGTCGATGCGAGGCGATTGTTGAGAGGCACACGCGAGTTCTTCCGCCGATTCTCGCCGACCAGACGTATCTTCTTAAGACGACCTCCGCCTTCTATGTGGAGCGTGTTCGAATCGCGCCCGGCGGACAAAGCCTGCCGGTGACTCTCCAGCACCGATCAACTGAAGGGGCGGCGTGGACCGATTCGCCCGTACCTTTTATCGGCAATCGTATCGATTTACTGGCTCAGGGAGTCTCGCCTGCGGGCGATCAGCAGCTCCGGTTCGTCAGCCAAACGCCCGGGGGCGAGCTTGCTAGTCGGGTCCTCAATTTCTCTCTGTGCGATGAATTCGCGGAAATGAAGGTCGAGCAAATCGCGGCCATTTCAACCACGCTATCGCGTTACAAAGTCACCATCGTTCACCGACTGAAGCGCCCTCTGCATCGAAGTGAAGTCCGAGTTGCGGGAACGGGGACGAACGCTGGGTTTGACGAAACATTCCCTCTCAGTGCATCCGATCCGCATACGTTGACCGCAACCTTCGTCGCGCCTGCGGTGCAGGACGGGTGCCCGGAGGCCTTTCTCTTCTTCCTTCCTGTTCTGATCGATGACGACGACCATCAAATCGCCGACGACAGCGTTTGCCTCAAACTAAAGGCGCAGAAACTTCCCAAGACAGTGGCTCCGCAACTCTTCGTGGAAAGGGAATTTGGGTTCTGCAGTGTCTCGCCGGACATCGTACCGCTCGCGGTCAGGGCGTTGCCGCCGCTGTACTTGGCCAAGGTGACGGTTACCGAGGGAGACAACGCAAATCCCGTGCTCACGGACCACCCCGCCACGGACGACGAAGATGTGCGGGTCAACGCCACGGTCCTCCCGGGGGTACCCAGGGCGATCGTCCGCGGCTTCGCCTACCTTTCTGGCGATCCCTCGATCCGCAGTTGTCCCGCTGAGTTCATCTTCCCAATCGACCGGACGAAACCAGTGATCGATTTCTTCCAGCCCGTGGAGGAGCGTCCCGCGTGTCCGGCGCGGAGTGCCACGGGACGGGAAACAGTTGGCGTGACCTTCCAAGTGACCGACTTGGCCGACGTTCACTTCAGCGGCGCAGCGCTCGTGTCCTCGACCGGAACATCCGCGCCTGCGCTGAAGTGCCTTGGGTCGGAAGCGGAGTGCCTTTGGTTCGATCGTCCGGGCCGCGCTCGCGTTCCGAGGAACGCGCCTCTGAACTTTGACTGGGATACCACCGGTTTCGCGGACGGTGAATACGTCCTCAAACTCACTTTCTGCGATGCGTCCGGCAACCGCACCACCGCGGAACGACGAATGCGTCTCGACCGATCGAGTCCGAGACTCGCTGTTCGCGAGGTTCAGTCTCTCTTCTCTCCAAACGGAGATGGACAGCTGGACACCGCAGCTGCGGCGATCGACGTTCTTCAGTCGTCGATCCTCAGCGCTGTGATTCGAGCAGGGTCCGAGAACGGGCCGGTGGCTCGCACGCTGTTTGCATCCAGGCAGACACCGACTGGGCGTTTGGAACTCTCCTGGGACGGACGAACCGACGGGGGAGTGACGGTATCCGACGGGCGATATTTCCTGGCGGTGTCGGCCGAGAGCGTTTGCGGCGCCGACACTTCCGTAAGCATCCTTTTGGAAAGCGATCGCACGCCGCCCGAGTCACAAATCGTGTTCCCGTTCGAGAACGAAACGTTGTCAACGCCCTCGGTGGACGTGCGCGCGAGCGCAACCGATCTTCACTTTGACCAGTACGAGCTTTCCGTAGGCGCGGGGGGCTCGCCCACGATCTGGACTCCCATTTCGACCGATCATGCTCAGTTGCCCCTCCCGTTGGGCGTCGATCCGTTCCGGGTGGCCGGTCGCTGGGATACGGCCACCGCCGGCGTCCACACACTGCGTCTGGTCACGACGGATCGGGCGATGAACCGAACGGAGGTGCTGCGTCGCGTGACGGTGGGTGAACGCCAGTTCCTCGAACGCCTGACCGCGACGCCTTCGCTCTTCTCTCCAAACGGAGACGGCCGCCGTGAGACCGTGTCCATCCAGTACGGCCTGCTTCGCCGCGCCAACGTCACACTGCTCCTCAAGTCCCGCGAAGGGGTTGTGCTCAAAACGTTCGAGTCCGGCGTGACACGAGAGACCACCGACGTCGGAGCGTTTTCCTGGAACGGTGTGAAGGCAGATGGGAACGCGGCGGCCGAAGGACCGGTGTTGGTCACCATCCATCTGGAAGACCCGGCGGGGCAGGCTGCTCCGGAGGACGCGTCCATTGAGATTGAGATCGACCGTATCGCGCCAGAAGTGGCGATCAGCGAGCCGGGGGCCGGAAGCTTCGTGACTCGGCAGGTCAACGTTCAAGGCTCGATCACGGATCCGCACTTGGCTTTTTATCGAATCGACGAGTTAGAGGCCGGTCAACTTCTCGCCTCTGGGTCGAACCAGCAGGTGGAGACGGAGCTCGCGCCACTGGTGACCTCTGGAGATGGAGTCAAACGCCTACGAGTAACGGCGACGGACACCGCCGAGAACGAGAGACTCGTAGAGCGCACGTTCACTGTCGATTCCCAGCCGCCTCGGGTCGCGATCACGGCTCCCATCGGATTGGTGGCCAAGGACCAAGGACCGCTTGGAATCATCGGGGACGCCGAGGATGACCACCTGGTGACCACGGATCTTGCGTTTGGGGAAGGGCCTCAGCCCGGCGCCTTTGTCGATCTGGCGCACGGATCGCTGGCGGGCCGAGCGCTCTCACTGGCCACCTGGACTGTCGCGTCTCTTCCTGACGGTCCCTTCATTCTTCGCCTGCGCGCCACCGACCGAGCCGGGCAGACGGGGGAAACACGCTCTCAGGTGACACTTGACGGAACGCCGCCGGTGGCTGAGATTCAAGTTCCTGCGAACGGCTCTTCCATCGGCGCAATGACCGATATCCAAGGCGTCGCAAGCGACGATCACTTCGCATCTTGGAATCTTGAGATCGCTCCCGGACCCGCCGCAACAGCTTTTCAATGGTCGATCCTCGGCCAAGGGACGACGTCTCTTGACGGGGGCCAACTCGCGTCGTGGCCTCTCCCCGCCGACGGCGTCTATACGCTCCGCTTGACCGTCCGCGATCAGGTGGCGCACACCTCCGTGACCACGAGCGAAGTGGTTGTAGACACAGCCCCTCCAGCGACCCCGCAGAATCTCCACGCCACAGTGACCGGCGTGACCGGCGCGACATCCGGAGACATCATGCTGACCTGGACCCCGAACAGTGAGCCCGATCTATCCGGATATCGCGTCATCCGCGTGCAGCCTTCGTTCGAGACCGACGTGGTGTCCCCGAAGGTGATCGATCTGCATCGATCAGACGGAACGTATCGATACTCGGTGACGGCCTTCGATCGTGCCGGAAATCAGAGCCCGCCGGCGCTCATTGATGTGCGCGTCGATCTGACGCCGCCGCTTGCTTCCATTTCCTTTCCCGCCGCGAATGCAAAGGTCGGTGGCCTGGTCACGATACGTGGCGCGGCGCACAGCCTGGACGACTTCAAGGAGTACCGACTGAGCGTTGGCGCAGGGGGCAGCCCCGCGTCCTGGCAGTTGCTGAAGACCTCCGTGACGCCGGTATTGGGAGGAACGTTGGGGGAGTGGGTCGCTCTGGTCGACGGCGTCTTTACCCTTCAGTTGGAAGCTGAAGATCACACCGGGAATTTGGCGCGGGCAACCCAGAGGGTGGTCGTGGATACGCTGCCTCCCGATGCACCTACCCTCGTATCCGTGCGCGCAGGGGACGACGCCGACACCTTGATCGAATCCTGGGTTCACTCCGCCCCGGCTGAAGTGTCTGGTTTCCTCGTTCTGAGGAATGGGCACATTGCTAACGCGCCCGCCACGGTGATCGGGGACCAGCGCGCTTACGCGGTGGCGGGGCCAGAGCATGCGGATCGCGCTCTCCCGGACGGTCATCACTGCTACACCATCGTCGCCCTGGATGAGGCGGGCAACCAGTCGCCGCGCTCAAACGAGCTGTGCGCGACCCTCGACAACCGTCCGCCGCATGCTGTGCTCGTCCGGCCCTCTCAGAATTTCAGGTTCGACGCCCTGCTCCGTTTGACGGCGGTGACGGACGACCTGGACGTGGCGTCGGTGCTGTTCCAGTTCCAGGAGCAAGGAGCTCTTGGATGGACCGATGCCGGAATCGATACGACCGTTCCGTTTGAGAGTTCTTTCGATCCCGCCGGTAGGACGCAGGGCCCCTACCTGATGCGGGCGGTTGCGACCGACACCGGCGGTCGGGTGGATCCTGCTCCCTCGCCCGTCAAAGTCATCTACGGCCTGCCGCTCTTGGCCCCGCTCTCGCTCACCGCTTCGGTTCGCCAGGACATGGTTAGGCTTTCCTGGCAGGTCAGTGGGAACCCAGACGTGGTGGGATACAAGTTGAAGCGCGATGGCGTCAGCCTCACCTCCGCGCCGCTCACAGGAAACACGTTCGACGATCCAGATCGCGCGCCGGGTAGCTACCGTTATTCGGTGATGGAGGTCGACAGCTCCGGCAATGAGGGACCCGCGTCCACCGTCGATGCTCTGGTTTACGCGCCCACTCTGGATTTCATCTTTCCCGTGACTCTCGAGCGTAACGTCACGCTCTCTGGAGGCAACAGCCAATCCGGAATCATGCGCGTTGTCCGGGACAGCGCAACCGTGGCCTCCGTGACCTCGACCACCGATCGGTTCGCGTTTCCCGTGGTTCCGCTGACGCTGGGTCTGAACAGGATTCAAGTCGCGGAATCGACGCTGCCCGACAACGAGAGCCTGCTCTCGAGCGAACTCAAGCTCATCGCGAACGAAGCGCCGCCGCAGGTGAGCGGACTGGTCGCTCACTTGGATGGCCGCCACCCAGAACTGAGTTGGACAACGTCCGCAGACGCGCAGGTTGTCGGCTACGTCATTCAACGCGACGGAGTCCTCCTGGCCGCGAAGTCCAGGATCACGCAGGCCGGGGTCGCCGCCTTCCCGTGGTACGGCAATGGGCCCGGATATGCGTTCGACGGCGACCCCACTTCACCCTGGACGCCCGGAGGGCCGTCCGCCCTCCTTCTGTCTTTCCCACAACCTGTCCTGCTGAATGAGGTGCTTCTCCGATTCGGCGGCAGCCATCAGCATCTCTCGTATCGCGTCACGGCGCTCGTCGCCGGCGAGGAACTGACCGTCGCTTCGGCTGATGACTTTTCTGGCGCCGTCGCGCGGCACACGTTCCCGTATGCGTTGTCGACCGCGCTCGTGACGGTTCAGCTCCTGGCCTCGGAGGGTGACATCGTTCTGAACGAAGTGGAGATGCTGAAACTGGACGCACTTCCCGCGTCCACGCTGTCGTTCCGGGGAGAGGTTATGGCGGACGGCACTCACGAGTTTGCCGTCGCTGCCATCGACATCTATGGCGCCGTCGGACCATGGGCGGCGGCCTCGCTCTTCGAGCCTTCCGCCCCGCCTTCGCCTCCGCTGTCACTGATGGCTGCTGTCAACGGTTCCGACGTGGCGTTGACGTGGACGCCGAGCCCTGAGGAGGATGTCGTCAAGTACGGAGTCTTCCGGGACGGGCAACGGATTGGGGAATCGGCCTCCGCAAGCTATCCGGACACGAAGCGACTGGTGGGCACATACACGTACAACGTCACCGCGATTGACAGCGGTGGTCTGGAGAGCACGCCGTCCAACGCCGCGATGGCGACGATCCTTTCCGCCGGGCTAGCGCCGCAAATCCTGTTCCCTGCGACGGCCGAGCGAACGGCGACGGTCGAGTCGCAAGTGACCGATGTTCGAGGATTCGCCGACGCAGGCGATCTAGTTCTGCTTGACGTCAACGGGCAACTTGCCGGGAGCGGATTGGCGGAGGCCTGTTATGCGCCCGTCGTCGAGATGTCCCAATTGGCTCCGCCGACCAACTACTGGACGTCCTACGTCGCTAAGAGCGGGGAAGCGGTACTGCTTCGGACCTCCGGAGGCACTGACGCGCTTACCCACGTCGATTTGCGGATCGGCGCACGCCAAGACATTGTCCATAGCGGACACAGTGTTCCCTACCCGCTGGCTTTTGCGGCGTCGGGCCGCCGTCTCGTGTACGCGTCCGCAAGCAACGATGGGCTTGGAGTGGCGCTGTTTGGCTTCGATCTAGCAGACGGGCCGCATGTCATCTATGACGCAGCGCTCGAGTACCGATCCGCTGCGATCAGTCCCGATGGGTCAAGAGTCGCATTCTCAGCGCAGGACGGCGCCGGCGTGCGAATCATTGAGCACGACTGGCTCAACGGAACGAATGAAACCAGGATCACGATGCCCTTGGGCACGACGATTCCGGAAATGAAATACTCGCCGGACGGAGGGACCCTGGCGTTCACTGCCAGCACGGACGGTGGGAATCACCTCGATCTCCGCATGCTGGACACTTTGGCCGGGGATGTGACTGATTTCGCCTCGGAGGTCAGTGGCGTGGGCGATTGGTCACCCGACGGTTCGCGCTTCGCCTACGGCTCGCGAGCACTGGCGATCGTCCTTGTGCAATGGTCCACAGGTGAGTCGTCCTTGGTCACTCAAGGCCGGAAGCCGCAGTTCGATCCGACGGGTCAACTGCTTGTCTACGAAAAACTGACGAACAGCGGCTTCGTGTACGCGGTGCGTTCCTTGGCTCTCGCAGGAACCGAAAGCGTGATCGGCGCCGTGGACGAGCGGCGTGGAAGCGCTACCTGGAGCGCGAACGGCGTGCTGGCGCTGCCACAGTCCGATCGGCTTGCACTTCTTCCAACGTGCGAACGCGGCGTATTTGATATCCAGGGAGTCCGCCTGAGGGAGGGAGATAACGAACTCGTCGCGCGTGCGCTGCAGACCAACGGAGGCGCCACCCCCGATTCCGAAGCTGTGCACGTGATCGCGCCGGCACCCGCCCAGCTTCCGGACCTGGAGATCCAGGCATCCGGCCTGAGCGTCTCTCCCGCCGTTCCGATCGTTTCCATCGCGGCTTCTGTCCGTGTGGACGTCAAGAACAACGGCACCGCCGCCTTGCACGTCCCTCTCCGGATCGGGATTCGGGATCAGGAAGGCCGCATCGTCTTCTCTGAGTCATCCACTCTTGATGCGATCAGCGAGGGAGAGACCCGCACGCACCTGTTTGCTTTCACTCCGCCCTCGCCCGGCGCCTTCACCGTATCCGCCCAGGTTGATGCCGAACACCTGATCGAAGAGAGCAATAATCAAAACAACGCCGCCGAGTTCGTATTCACCGCGGCTGTCAATGCGACGCCCGTCGTGTCTGTCTCGTCCGATCATCCGTCTTATCTCGCCGACTCGGCCGCCCTGATGTCGGTTCGGCTGCTCAACGCCGGCCCTGAACTTCAAGGGGAGGCACGGCTCATCGTGGAAACAGAGGATGAGGTCGAGGTTGCGGAGATCGACCGCCGGAGCGTCAGCCTCGCGTATGGGGCATCCGAAAACTACGACCTGACCTGGAACACAGCTACGACTTACGCGGGGAGCTACCGTATCAAACTGACGTTGGTTCGAGCTGATGGCAGCATCGCGGCAGGCGCCTCGCAGGCTTTGACCATCCTTCCCGATCTCCGTATGGCCGCGAGCCTCTCGGTCCAGCCATCGAGTGTTGACGTGGGCGCGAAGGTGTCGTTGGACGGTAGAGTGCGGAACGTTGGCAGAAATGTTGCGTTTACGGCAGGAAAAGTCCGGTTGACGATCCGCGGCGGTTCAGGCGTGGTTGTTCAAACGGAGATCAACCTTCCGACACTCACGCCGGCGGCGATTCATGATCTCGTCTTCCCATGGACCGCGGATGCGGCGCCAGGCGCGTACACGGCCGAGTTGGGGGTGGTCGATTCGGTTGGAGCCATCCGCGCGGTGACGACTGCCGGCCTCCTGATCAAGGCGCCCATACAGCCAGGCGTGACCGGTCGCCTGACTCTCGCTCAAACTGATGTCCTGCGTGGCGGGTCAACGATGGCTCAACTCCGTCTCACCAATCCAGGAACCGCCGCTCTCAGCAATCTTCCCGTGGCGGTCCAGATCATGAGTTCGATCAGCCCGGGCGCGCTGGTGGAAGTGACAACCACTGTCACCCTGGAGCCCGGAGAAACAAAGACCGTTGACGTGGACAGCAACGCGACCGCTTTAGCGACCGGGCTCTATCCGGTCATTCTGCGCGCGCAGAGTCGATCGCTCGACCGATCCACATTGAATGTGCACGCGCCCGTGATGGCTCCGTCGACCCTGTTGCCGATCAACAACGCCATCGTCTCTACGTCGCGCCCGACTTTGAGTCTGACGAACGCGACGGGGCAGGAGGGCGCCACCCTCCTCTATGAGTTCCAGATCTTCGCGGATGGAGCGCTCACCCAGCCGTTCCCCGGCGCTGTCAATATTCCAGAAACGCCTTCCACTTCATGGAAGCTCTTTACGGCGCTTACGGAGGACGCGCGCTACTACTGGCGGGCGAGAGCGTCGGACGGCTTCTCTAGCAGCGCTTGGTCCAACGTTGCGTCGTTCACCGTGGACGAAGAAGCTTGTCCGGCCCTGTCCCTCGGCGACACTCTTCCCGCAGGCATCCTCGACAAGACCTATCGGGCGGTGCTCACGGTGGCGGGAGGCGAGGGTCCGTTTGCCTTCACCGTCACGGGCGGCCTGCCGAGTGGTGTCCTTTTGGATGGCGATGCGCTCGCCGGGAAACCCTCCATCACCGGGACCTTCCCGATGACCGTGGAGGCGACCCGTCAGGATGGCTGCGGCGTTTCGCGCGCTTACAGCCTGGTCGTCGGCACCGCGGCGCTCCCGGGAGACGTCGTGATCAGCGAGTTCCGTGCGCGCGGCCCCGCCGGAGCCCGGGACGAGTACGTTGAGATTGCAAATCGGCGAGGCGAGGACGTCGTGGTCGCCGCGGAAGATGGATCGAACGGCTGGTCCATCGCGTCAACCGGCGGCATTCTGGCGGTGATTCCGAATGGAACCGTTCTGAAGAAGGGAGGCCATTGGCTTGCGACCGGGCCGGACTTCAGCCTGACTGAGTATCCCGGGGGCGCGGGACCGATCGCCTGGGGCGACGCGGCCCTCGTTGACGATTTGAGAGATGACTCAGGTGTGGCCTTGTTCTCATCGGCGATTCAGGAGAGCTTCAATGTGGACCAGCGCCTTGACTCCGTGGGCAGCGTACTCGAGACCGACTCTCGGTTCTACGAAGGCGCCCCCCTGGTTGCCATGGGTCCGGCTAATCCAGACGCTCAAAACGCCTGGATTAGAAGAGTGGATTCGACCGCGTTGTTGGTGGATACGGGAAACAATAGCCGTGATTTCGTGTTCGTTGCGACGGACGCGAACACGCGCTACGGCATCGAGGGTAACGTTCCTGCCGTCCTGGGCGCTCCGGGCCCTGAGGGTCTGACCTCGCCCACGGATGCGCTCCGAATGGACCTGCCGGATTCCTTGATAGATCCGTCGCGAGGCCCGAACCAGGTTCCGAATCGAGTGGTGGTGAGCGGTGCGCCTGGGTCTATCCAGTTCCGGCGCTCCTTCTCCAATGCGACGAACACCACGTTGGGCCGCCTCCGTTTCAAGGTCATCGAGCTCACGACCACGAACGTTCGCAAGACGCTCAATGTTCAGTCGGATCTGAGAGTGGCCGATGCGCCGGAGATCCAGATTGTCGTTTCTGGATCAGATGTAGCCGTCTCAGGTACGACGCTAGAGCTACCGACTATCTATACGAGTCTCCCCGGGTCAGGCACAAGCATCGTTGGAGGCCTGAACTCCACGCTTTCAGCATCCCTGCCTGCTCCTGCTGCTCCCGGCGCTGTGGTGCGCTTCAACATCAAGGCGCTGATCGCCAAACCCGGCTACTACATTTTCATCGTTCTTCCCCAAATTCAAGGCAATTCGAGCCCCCGAGAATGAACACTCGCATCAAGATTTTGTTTCGTCGACGCGGGTGGGTTGCCGCCTGCCTGCTGCTGGCTCAACCGTCGTCATCGCCCGCTCAGCAGGCGGCGCCAAAACCGTCGCCGACGGGGCAGCGTTTTGAGACGCCGCCAGTGCCGCCGCTTGATTTGACGAAGAAGCTCGTGTCGGCTCCCATCGCCGCGCCGAGCAAGCGTTCCGCTCAGGCGCGTGCCGCCGCCGGTCAGGAGCTACGCGTCATTTCGATTCACAAGGGTCAGGCCGAGGTTGCTTTCGGAGCCGAGTCGGCGCGCACCGTTCAGCGCGGCTCGGTGATTGCGGGCGACGTGGTGAAAGAGATCGGCGACGGAACCATCGTGATGTCGCGGCCGGAACCGGGCGGGTCTGAGTCACTGGTCATCGTGACGCTCGACGCGCGAGGCGAAACAAGAGTAAGAGTGATCGTCACCCAAGACGTCGCATCCAGGAAGGTCACGCCTCCGCCGGCGGTTCGATGATTTCTGTTCTGTTCAGGAGAAGACTCAATCTCGGCCGCGCCGCCGCGCTGTGCTGCGTGACGTCCGTCATGGCGGCGACGCAGGTTCGCGCCGATGACCGAGAGCTTCTCCTTCGCCTGGACCGTGCCATCAGTCAGAGTCGCGGCGCTCGAGCCGACAGGGAGGTGTTCGTGGCGCTGCTGGCCGACCTCGAGCGCGCGGACGCTGAGAAGCGACGCACGTTTGATCGCGCTGCATCCCGGCCGCTTCCCGAGAAGGCGCGAAAGCGTCTGAACGAGGCGACTCAGGCCTACGCAACGGGGCAAGGCCGCATTCTGAGCCTTGTCCGCGCCCTGGCTGGAAAGACGGGAGGTCCTTCAGGGAGCTCCCTTTCCTCGACGGCAGCTGACTTCCTGGTCGTCCCCGCCGTGACGGAGAGCGAGCTCAAGACCGTCTTGGGCAGGATAGAGGTGTCCACACGCCGAGAACCGCGGAGCGCCTCGTTGAACGTGCGTGTGCCAGCGCTCAAATCCATAGACCCCATTCCGCCGGAGCCCCAGGTCACTCCGGCATCGTTTGTGATCACGCCCATCGGCAGCATTCCGCCACTCTTGAAAGACGCGGCCGCGACCCTCGACGGTCCGGTGGACGTGTACGACTACGTCCGGATCAACATCCGGCCTGAGCTCTATGCCGGAGCCATGAAGGGGCCGGTGCAGACGTATCTGGAGGGTTCGGGCAACGACGTGGACACAGCCTCACTTCTGGCGATGCTGCTCCGCGCCAAAGGCTTTGAGGCGCGCTACGCACGGGGCATGGTTGAAATCCCCGCCGCCGCTCTGCGGGCCTACACCGGGGCATCCACTCCGGAGCTCGCGGTGCGCGCGCTGACCCGCGCCGGGATTTCTCATGAGGTCGTCACCGGAGCAGGCGGCATCGCATCCGTGAAATGTGAGAGGACCTGGGTTGAGTCCTACATTCCCTATGTCAACTACCGCGGTGCCCAGATCGATCAGCGCGGAAAAGCCTGGATTCCCCTCGACGGTAACTTCAAGTCGCTCGCTACGCCGTCGGGAGTGGACCCAGTGGCGGAGCTCGGATTCGATGCCAGGGCCACGCTGGATCAGTACCTGAGCGGCGTCGATCGGAGATTACCGACCTTTCTTATCCAAGAGCGCGTCCAGCAGCTCATTCAAGAGAGACAGCCAGATCTGAGCTACGCGTCTGTTTCCAACCGGCGTGGTCACCTGGGTCGCTCGTTGGGTCTGCTTCCGAGCACCCTTCCTTACCGAACGGTGGCGCTTCCCGCGGTCTCCGACCAGATAAGCCCCAGCCTCAGTCACACCGTGCGCGTGGTCGGCGAGGGCGCCGATGGTCGGAGTCTGTTCTCGATCAGCGTCGATACCGCAAACGTTCTGGGTCGTCGTTTCACGCTGTCTTACATTCCCTTCTCACCGGAGGATGTGCAGATCGCGCGTATGTTTGGCGGAATCGAACAAACCCCTCCGTTTCTGATCGACGTCCAGCCTGTGATCAAGATCGGCGGCGTTTCCGTGGCCGCGGGCAGCGTGGGAATCGGAATGGGAGTGAAGTTCACTTTGCGTCTCGAGTTCGATGCGCCCGCGGCGCACGAAGTGATCTCAAACACGGTGATCGCCGGGAATTTGATGGCGATCGGCCTCGGCGGACGCCAGACTACGGCGGGTGAGTCCAACGAGAGCCAAGGAGCGCAGATCCTCGCGGCACGGGCATGGAGCTACCTCATGCGCTGGAGCGAGGCGGACGAACAGTTAGCGGACCTTCTCCATGTTCTCCCCATCCGTCCGACGGTGTCTGCGTGCCTCGTTTCATCTGACATTCAGTCTGACTACGCAGGCGGTGATCCGCTCTATCCGCTCAACTTCGACTGGAAGGGGATCGTGATCGACGCCGACCTGCGCTCGACGGCGCCTTCTGCGGTGAGGTCCATCGATCGCGAACGGGACTTTCTTCTGTTGTCTGGACTCGTCGGATCTGTTCTAGAGAACAAGATCTTCGAGGATGACCTTCATATCGAAAGCGTCAGCACAGCCAAGGGGCTTCAGCTGGCGAGAGAGCAGGGCATCGAGATCGTGGATCTGGATGGAGGGAACGCAGCCACCTTGCTTCCTGGCCTTAATCTGGATCCCGGCGTCACGGCCGAGATCGAAGCCGCGATCGCGAAGGGGCTGAGCGTTCGAGTGCCCGCGCGCGAGATGACTCACCTGGCCTGGACGGGCGCGCCCTATCTCGTCATCAATGAGGAAACGGGCGAGACGGGCTGGCAGATTCAGGGCGGTCATGCGGGCGGGGTGACCGCGCCCGCGGTAATCAATATTCCTGCCTCGATTGTCGATCCATTGATTCGACAGCGGGAAGAGCAGGAGCCGGTTGAATCATTGGTTGCGCACATCGAAAGGTTCTTATCCACCGACTTTCAGTTTGGGACGGTGGGAAAGGCTTTGTCCATTCCCCTGCGGGTGCTCGCGACGGATGCCGATGGCTTCGCGGTCAAACACGCGCAGGTGACTTTTCAGGCTCTGGCCGGCGGTGGACACTTTATCGACCCCATCACGGGTCAGCCCGCGGAGGGCCAAGTCACGGTGTTCTCGAACGAGAACGGCGAAGCGGAAGCTGTGTTCGTGCTCGGCGAAAGCACCCGCATCATTCCTCGTTTCATCAAGGATGAAGGAGACGTGCAGCCGACGCAAGTTGGCCTCAATCTTGTCACCGCTTTCTCAGGTCCCGCCATCCTCCCAGAACCCTTCAACCTTATTGGAAAGCCGGATGATCGGGCGGACGGAAGCCTCCGATATGCCTACGTCTACTGGCAAAGGGCCTACAACACGTCCGACGATTCGCGCCTCGCGTTGGGCGGATACTTCAGTGTCAACGCGTCGGATCAGTTCGCCAATCCGCTATCGAACTTCGAGATCCTGGTGCGTTATCGGCCGGCTCCAGTTCAGCTCACACCGCCTGCCGGGTGGTCCGTCCGCTTCCCTGCAAACACATCGCCCGCGACGTTGTTGAACTTCGCCGACTACACACAGTGCATAAAGACGATTCCCACTCCGCTCCCTGGCGAGTGCGCGGGTGAGGCGCAGGAAGTGGTGGACATCTCCGGGCCCTTCGGTGCTGGAGTGGTGATCTTCCTGGGTGAGAGCCCTTACAGTCTCTATACATTCGACGCCGGGACCGTCAGTAGTCCCGGGCTGCTGACTCTCAGGCTCAGCACCGGAGCCTGGCTCTGCTCCGGAACGCACTGCAGCCTGAACGCGCCTCCCGACGGAATGATCGTGCAGCAGGGTCGTCGGCCCAGTCCGACGAACGAAAGTGGAAGTGCCATCGAAGCGTATCCGCCTGGAGCGGTCGCCCAGATGACGTTTGGGGCGACCGTCCTCTTTCAGGAAGCGCGTGCGGAGCCGGAGGTCGACGCGCACGGTGTGATGCATTATCGAGCCAGGGCGCTTCCCAAATGGACGCGCCGTCGTCTCACCAACTCCGAGTTTGCGCTTGAGCCGCGGACGCCCGGGACGACGGTGAGTCCTTCCACGGTGGCCTACGACGGAAGCGACTATCGCGCCGCCATCATCACTGCTCCATCTCCGCAGAACAACGTAGTGAGGTTCACGGGGCGTCACCGACCGCCTGGGCCTCGCTATTTGTCATCTGTGTTGCTCTCCGACGGATTTCCCGCCCTCGACCCGCAATACGTGAACGCTGAGACGGGAGAGATCACACTCGTCCCCATCGACTCTCCCGTCGAGATCAGGTCCGAGCTGTCACTCTGGGGAGCTACGGCATCTCTCCGGGACCTAACGCCCGCGCCCGTGATGACGTCGCCCACCGGTGCCGTTGTGCAAGAGTCGACCATCGTTTCTGATATTCAGCCTGCGGCCTACGCGGCCTTGCTGTCGACTCGGAACGTAGAGTTCGAACTGAGTCGTGTGCTGGCGGTTCCGCCGACCGGCGCTCCGGTCACGGCACCCGTGCTCAAAGCTTATGGGACCGGCGCGTACCGCATCCCCGCCGGCCTCGGCCTTCCAACCGCCGACTACGTGGCGAAAGTGAGTGTGCTTGATGTCGCCCTCACCTCGCCGGTTAAGCACATTACGTCTCTTCCGTTCGACGTGTCGGCCTGTCAGCTCGTGTCGCTTCGGTCGCGCGAGGTCAAGCTCAGTCTCGTCCGCGATACTCTCAACGATTCCTATTGCGGTAGCGAAGCCCAGGTCGAGTTCACCGTGTGCCGCGACTCCCTCGTGACCCTGAAGATCGACGGGCAGGTCGTCACCGGTGGAATTGACAAGACCGACACGACGCGCGCCGTCTCCGACCTGCGTCTCAACGCCGGTATCCATCACGTCTCTCTCTCGCCGGGTCTGCTCGGCTTCAACCTTGGCGCCTCCGCGCCATTGCTCGTAAGCGCCGTGGCGATCAGCAATCCGACCCTTCGGGGCGAAGACGAGGGCGTCGTGCTCAACAGCGTCGCCAACCGATCGAGCCTTCCGGTCGGCCACACCTTCGTCAAAGGTGTCGACTTGTTCGATGGCCATCTTGTCCAGCAAGCGAGCGATCTCAGAGCCCGCGGCCGCCATCTAGGGCTTGATGTCACGCGCACGTATTCGAGCGGCGGAAGCGACTCAGAAGGACTGCTTGGCGCAGGCTGGCATTTCAACTACGAATCGCGGGTCTTCGTGACGTCGTGCGGCGTTGTAGTTCAAGCCTTCGATGGCGGAAGTCAGGCCTTCACTCCGTTGCTTGGCGGAGGGTTCAAAGCTCAGAAGGGCTATCACTCGACGCTGGTTCAGAACTCCGACAGCAGCTACGACTTCACGGACAAGGCCGGCATCGTTCAGCATTTCCGCGAGTCGGAAGATCCATCGAAGCCCTCCGGATCAAGGAGGCTCGACTGGATTCGCGATCCGCACGGCGATGAGCTTCGTTTCGTGTACGACGTCTTCGGCAGGCTCAGCTCGGTTGCGGAATGGCATCCCGAAACGGCGGCCGCGCTCCGGACGCTCAACGTGACCTATGTTCCGGCGCTGAAGACTCGGCTTGGCTTCTCCAGAATCGCACGACTGGAGATTCAACCGCACGGGATCACCGCCGACTACACCTATGACTCGTGGGAGAACCTGGAGTCCGTCACAACGTCCACCGGTCTGACGTGGCGCTATGGCTATTCGGTCAGCAGTCCTCTGGATCGCCATCAGCTCCTGTCGGTCGTCGATCCAAACGGAGCGCGGACGGAATACGTCTACTTTGGAAAGGCGGATCCGTTCCCGGGGGAAACGCTCACCCAGCAGGGCGGCCTTGCGGTTGTGTCCAAGGAGGAGTTCGTAAAGCTCATTCGCGAGTTTCCAGACGCCGCCGTTCCGCTCATCACCGCCGAGACCCAGTTCGCCTTTGACTACACCGGCGCGCTCGCCGGCACCTACAAGACCGCTGTGAGTGATCCTCTGAACCATGAGACTCACTACACGGCCGACTCGAACGGAGCGGTCACGCTGATCGAGGAACCAGAGAATCGGAAGACTATCGTCACCTGGAAGCCGGCCGACATCCTCAAAGCCACAGAGACCGATCCGAACGGCCGTCTGACCGAGTACGACTACGACGCACGCGGCAATCGAACGCTGGAGCGGATTCATACCGCCGACCTGGGGGTCATCGAAACGGCGTCTGAGTACGAACAGCGGTTCAATCGGATGACCCTGAGCCGGGACGCCGAGGGGCGGGAAACCCGATACGAAGTTGATCCCGATACGGGAGATGTGAAGTCGGTGACGGATGCGCTGCTCAACAAGGTGATCAACAGCTATGACGAACACGGCCAGCTCGTGTCCACCCGCGATCCACGCGGCTTCGTCACTCAGTATCGCGACTTCACGACCTACGGCGATCCTCAGGAGATGGAGGATCCGCTCAGCAATCGCGTTCAGCGCGTCTACGATGCGCGCGGACGGATGACGGATGAGACCGACACCATGGGTCGCTCGAAGACGCTCACTTACGACGAGCAGGATCGCGTTCTCTCACAGCTCCGTCGCGCCGGCGGGCCCGCCGGGAATCTGGATGAGGTGTCGTCGAAGACCTACTACCCGCTTGGCCAGACTCAGTCCGAGACCAACGCCAATGGCGGCGTTACTTCATACGCACTCGACGGAATGAATCGCCTGATTCAGACGACCACTCCGTCGGGCGACGTGGTGACCACCTGGAATGCGGACAGCACGAAGCGGACCGAGAAGGACCGTCGTGGCGTAGGAAAGCGGTTCATCTATGACGGTGTTCATCGCCTGACGAAGGTCGATATCGACACGCCGGTCGCATCGAGCGAAGGCCCCATCGGGCAGATCGCCCAGTTTGAGTACGACCTTGCCGGGAACAAGACCTTGGAACGTGATCACGCGGGCCGGGTCACTCGCTATGAGTACGACGGGCTCTATCGCGTGAGGCGCAAGGACCTCCCGCAGCTTGCGCTGTTCGAGAGAACGGTCTACGACAAGGTGGGCAACCGGCTGTCGGCCTTTGACGCGAACGGTCACGAGACGCGGATGACCTATGACGCGCTGAATCGGCCGACGTCCGCCCGGCGGGATCCTGAGGGCCTGAATCTCACGGTCATCACGGAGTACAACGAAGGAGTGGCGTCGGCCACCCACGTCAACAAGTCGGCGGAAGAAGACGTGACGCGCGGGCTGCGAACTGAGTTCAAGTACGACGCGCTCAATCGGGAGACTGAGCGTCGGGTGATTCAGCAGGGCGAGGATGGCGATCCTTCCACTGAGAACGTCACCTACGTGACGACCACGGCGTACGACGATTCGCAGCACAGCGTAAGCGTCACCGACGCTCGCGGGAGCGTGGTGAGCGTGCGTATGGATGGCTTGGATCGTCCCACCACGCGGAGCCAGTTGGATGTGTGTGGCGCCGGTCAACCGGCATGCTCACCGGGCACGTCGGCGACTCTGGTCTCCGAGACGGTCTACGACGGGCTCTCAAACAAGACGCGCGAGATCGATCCAGCGGGCAGGGTGAAGTCCTGGGCCTACGACGAGCAGGGTCGATTGGAGTCGGCGACCGACTTCGCGGGGACGACATCGTATGGCTACGACGGCGAAGGGTTGAAGACGTCGGAAAAGAACCGACGCAACATCGAACGCGCCTTCACCTATGACAATCTGGCCCGGCCGCGGACGGAGCGGCTGGTCAGCGCGCCTCTCTCGGGGGTGTCCTGGAGTCGAGAGACCCGGTATCTGGATACGGCGAACAACTGGAGGCGCGTCGAGAAGGATGCGCGCGGATTCGAGACGACCCTCCACCTCGACGGGCTCGGCCGCGAGACCAAGATGGTTGATCCGGACGGCTTCCTCACCGAGACGACCTGGGACGGCGTGAGCAAGCGGACGGA
Organism: Vicinamibacteria bacterium; assembly: GCA_039932395.1. Classification (GTDB taxonomy): domain Bacteria; phylum Acidobacteriota; class Vicinamibacteria; order Fen-336; family JAGNNV01; genus JAGNNV01. The sequence goes on from JBDTQB010000034.1 coordinate 20,003, forward strand.
GAAGGATCGCCGCGGGCACACGACTTCGATGCTTTATGACGCGGCCGACCGGCTGGTGCGCACGACCGATTCCGCGCCCTTCAGCGCGCAAACGGTTCAGATTGCGTATGAGGACGCGAACAATCGCAAGACTGAGACGGATCGCCGTGGGCTCATCACGGTGACGCAATCCGATCCGATGGGCCGCACGGTGACGGTCACGCGCTCGGGCGTGAGGTTGGAGCGCAATGTCTACGACGCGAACTCGAACAAAGTCATGGGCGAGGACGCGGAGGGAAAGAAGACGGAGTTTGTCTACGACCGCGCGAATCGTCTGGTGGCACGGGTTGACGGTGCGTCGAGTGCGGAATCCGCGACGACGCGGTTTGTGATGGATGGGAGTGGGAACAAGACGGCGGAGATTGATCCACGGTCCACCGATGCCGAGCCCTCGATGCGCTACATCTATGACGGTGCCAGCCGCCAGACCGACGCGTTCAATGGGGAAGGCGATCAAACGCACACGGAGTACGACGGGGAAGGGAATCGCGTTTCCGTGACGCCTCCCGCGCATCCGCCCACCACTTATGAGTGGGATGAACTGGGCAAACTCACCAAGGTCACGCAGCCGCCGACCGCCGATCACCTGGCACCCGAGACGACCTTCGGATATGACGCGAATCGAAACAAGATCCGGCAGACCAATGCCCGCGGCCACGCCACGACCTATACCTACGACAAGCTCAACCGACTGAAGACGATGACGGAGCCTGCGACCGCGCTTGCCGGCCCCCTGGTCACGTCGTTCACCTACGACCCGAACGGGAACGCCACTGTAGTCGTCGATCCGAAGGGCCAGACCGAGACGACCACCTTCGACGAGCTGAATCGCAAGACGACGACGTTGTATGCGACGGCTCCCTCCACACCATCCACCGCGTGGCGCGAAGTGAGGAAGACGGAGTACGACTACGACGAGAACAACAATCCGAAGGAAGCGAGGGAGTTCATTTCGTCGGGCACGGATCCGCCGATCCCACGGACCATCGCTCGCACCTTTGACACTCTGGACCGCGAAGAGTCGGAGACCACGACCCTCCCGGACGGCGGCACGAAGACCGTCGGCTATGAGTACTTCCAGAACGGCACCCGCCGGACGCTGATCGACGCGGCGGGCCTGCGCACCGCCTACACCTACGACGGCAAGAACCGAGTCGCGACCGCCACCACCGAGTCGG
>JBDTQB010000035.1:0-21188 GCA_039932395.1 Vicinamibacteria bacterium
AGCCGAAGTGCTCCATGATCTTCGGGCAGGTGCGCGTGGCCGCGCATCGATCGAGGATGCCTGCCTTGGGCAGACCGCGGACCTTGTCTTCATACGGCAGCCACCACTGCGGACCCTCGCTGCCCAGCTGATAGAGCTCAAGTACGCCGTCGGGCTGGGCCCAGCGTGAATTGAGGGCGACACGCCGGCCCGCGATCATCGGCCACATTCCGTCATGCACCATGCGCCCGTCTTCCGCGCGGTTGAAACCGAGATGCAACCAGGCGCGGAGGAAATTGCCCGACTGCGAATTGCCGCGCGTGATGCTGTGGGTGATCGCCTTCGCGATGGGATTCGGGGTGCCTTCGTCATCCGCGGTCGCGTGCTTGAAGAACATCGCCGCATCGCGCCACGCCGCGAAGCCAATGCCGAGCACGTAAGGATCGGTGGCGGTGAACACGACCTGATAGAGCTTCGTCGCATCGAAACCGCTCTTCAAACAAATCTGCGTCGGATCGGGCGCGCCCGGGAATGGATGTTCCGCGTCGCACTTCGCCCAAGCCCAGTCAGATGACTTCGCTTCCACTTCACCGGTCACGACGCCGAGCTGACTCTCACCCGTGCGCGACACCAGACGCGCCTTGCTGGTGTCGAGACTGACGGGTTTATAAGGCAATGGATTGTCGAGAACCATCAATGGCTGCGACGCCGGGCCAGAGCGATTGACGATTCTCCCGAGAACTTCGCCCGTGATCGGCGATCCCCCCGGACCGTGCGCCACTGGGACTTCGAGGAACTGCATCCCGCCGACGCTCGCCTTGTCGCGCACGGTGGTCGAACCAGAGTTATCGCCCTGCCAACCGCTGACCACCATGATGTCGCCCAGCGCGCGCTCACGCGGGGAGAAGCCGGGAGTCCGTCCGCGATTCGGAACGTCGTGCCACATCAAACCGCTCGCGCGTGTCATGTCGATGGGTTTGAAGATCACGAACGACGCAACGTAACGCACCTTGCCGTCAGCATCCTTCGCCAACTCGATGTCCTGGATCAGCGCGTTGCCAGGAAGCTTCGAATCCAACTCGCCGAAGAGCCGCCCTGCGACGCGCTCATAGCTGGGGAGGCCGGGAGGGTCGGTCGCGACGAGTGGCATCAGCGATTTCTCGTCGATGACGATCTTCGTCAGGCGTGCTTCGGCGTTCGTGGCGAGGACAAGGGCAATAAGGAGTGTCGTGGACCGTTTCATGACGTTCGTGAGGATAGAGGAGCTTCCGGCATACTCTGCTTCCATCCGTCCCCGTTTTGAACATTGGCCTGCCAGATTCGTATGCCCGGGTGACGGCGCCCTGGCTCTTTGGGCCGGGCAATAGGAATTGCTACCGAGGAGATACAAAAAATGCGACATGGTCTGAGCGCTGTTGTGGTTCTGGCACTGGGGCTGGCCTTGCCGGTACATGCGGAGATCGATGCGCGCATGCTGCGGCAACCCACCGTGTCCGCGACTCAGATCGCGTTCGTTTATGCGGGCGATATCTGGCTCGTCGCCAAAACCGGCGGTGTGGCTCATCGACTCAGCACGCCCCTCGGGGAAGAGTCATTCCCGCGTTTCTCGCCCGACGGGAAGCACCTCGCCTATAGCGCCGACTACGATGGGAATACGGACATCTACGTCGTGCCGAGTGCCGGCGGTGTGCCCGACCGCATCACCCATCACCCGGCAGCCGACCGCATGGTGGCGTGGTACCCGGACGGCAAGAGCCTGCTCTTTGCGACCAGCATGACGTCCGGCAAGGACCGTTTCAATCAGCTCTACCGCGTCTCTTCGGAAGGCGGACTGCCGGAGAAGCTTCCCCTGCCCTATGGCGAGTTTGGCGCTCTCGCGTCCGACGGGCAGCGTCTCGCCTACATGCCGGCGTCGCGTGACTTCCGCACCTGGAAGCGCTACCGGGGCGGATGGGCTCCAGAAATCTGGCTCTTCGACCTCAAGACCCACACCTCAAAGAATCTGACCCACGACCCCGCCAACGACGGCCAACCGATGTGGCACGGCGACACGCTCTACTTCCTCTCCGACCGGGACGCGAACAAGCGCCAGAACATCTGGGCCCTCGACCTCAAGACCGACGCGTTGCGCCAGATCACGCACTACACCGATTTCGACACTCGCTTCCCGTCGATCGGCCCCTCCGACATCGTCTTCGAGAACGGAGACCGCCTCTACCGTATGGAACTGCCCTCCGAGGTTGTCCACGAGGTGTCAGTCCAGGTGGTTACTGACCGCGCCACCCTTCTCCCGCGCACGGAGAACGTGGCCAAGCTCATCACTAACCCCGGCATTTCGCCCACCGGCAAGCGCGCGCTCGTCGAGGCAAGGGGCGACGTCTTCTCGCTGCCCGCCGAACACGGAGCCGTGCTGGACCTGGCCCCGGGCAGTGAAGCGGCCTCGCGCTACCCGGCATGGTCTCCGGATGGAAAATCGGTCGCGTACTGGAGCGACGTCTCCGGCGAGTATGAGCTGTGGTTGCGCCCCGCCGACGGCGCCGGACCGGCGCGCAAGGTAACGACTCTCGGGCCCGGATTCCGGTACCGGATCTTCTGGTCACCCGACTCGAAGAGCGTCGCTTTTGCGGACAACCGGATGCAAATCCAGGTGGTCAATGTCGTGAGCGGACAAGCTCGCCTCGTCGACAAAGCCAACTACTACTTTGAGGGAAACCTCCAGAGCTTCCGCGCCAACTGGTCCGGGGACTCTCGCTGGCTGACCTACGCCCGCGATCTCGAGAGCGGTCAGAACGCGGTCTTCCTCTACGACGCCCGATCGGGCGAAAGCCGCCAGGTGACATCGGGCTTCTACAACGATGCGTTACCCGTCTTCGATCCCGATGGCAAGTACCTCTACTTCTCCACCAATCGCAGCTTCAAGCCGATCTACAGCGATGTGGACAGCACCTGGGTCTACCCGAACACGACACAGATCGCCGCGGTGGCGCTGCGAAAGGACGTGCCGTCTCCGCTCGCGCCTCGTAACGACATGGAAGGCGACGAGAAAGACAAGGAGAAGGACAAGGATGCCGACAAGGAGGACAAAGACGGTAAGTCGACAGACAAGGACGGCAAGGACGACAAAGACAAGAAGGAGAAAAAGGAACCACCCAAGCCGGTCAAAATTGACCTCGACGGCTTCGAGGAACGGCTCGTTCTGCTTCCGGCCGAGGCCGGCAACTACGCGCATATCGAGGCCGCCTCGGGCAAGATCTTCTACCAACGCGCGCCCCGCACCGGCGCCGCCGCCGACGCGCCGAGTTCACTCGTCTCCTTCGATCTCAAGGAGCGTGAAGAAAAGACAATCCTGGGTGACCTCGACGGGTTCGAGATGTCGTCGGATGCCCAGAAACTTCTGGTCTGGAAGAAGGACAAGTACGCGATCGTCGACCCGAAGCCCGATCAGAAGATGGAGAAGCCGCTTGCGACCTCCGAGTTGTCGATGACCGTGGACCCGGTGGCCGAGTGGCGACAGATGTTCAACGACGCGTGGCGATTCGAGCGCGACTACTTCTACGACCCGAACATGCACGGCGTCGACTGGAAGGCCATGCGTGAACGCTACGGCCGCCTGCTTGACGACGCGGTCACCCGTTTCGACGTCAACTACGTGATCGGCGAGTTGATCGGCGAGATCAGTTCTTCCCACACCTACCGGGGCGGTGGTGACCTGGAAGAGGGTAAGAAGCTCGGCGTGGGCATGCTGGGCGTCGACTTCACGCTCGAAAACGGCGCCTACCGCATCAAGCGGATCCTGCGGGGAGCCCCCTGGGATGCCGAGGCCCGCTCGCCCCTCGATCTTCCGGGAGCGAATGTGAAGGAGGGCGATTACCTGCTCGCGGTCGACCACGTGCCGGTGGACGTGAGCCAGGATCCCTGGGCCGCCTTCCAGGGCCGAGACAAGAAGACGGTGCTGCTCAGCGTCAACTCCTTGCCCTCTCTTACCGGTGCGCGCGAAGTTCTGGTCGAGACCATGGATGACGAGGCGCGCCTCCGTAACGTGGCCTGGATCGACGCGAATCGTCGCAAGGTTGAGACGGCCAGCAAGGGGCGCATCGGGTACGTCTATGTACCCGACACCGGGCAGAACGGCCAGAACGAACTGGTTCGCCAGTTCCTCGGACAGTTCCGAAAAGACGGCATGATCATCGACGAGCGCTTCAACAGTGGTGGTCAGATCCCGGACCGATTCGTTGAACTGCTGAACCGCCCGCTCTACAACTATTGGGCCGTGCGCGACGGCAAGGACTGGCAGTGGCCGCAGGTTTCGCATGTCGGCCCCACCGCGATGCTGATCAACGGCTGGAGCGGCTCCGGAGGCGACGCCTTCCCGATGTACTTCAAGAAGGCCGGGATCGGCCCGCTCATCGGCACCCGCACCTGGGGCGGTCTTATCGGCGTCTCCGGTGTGCCGGGCCTGGCCGACGGAGGCAGCGTTACAGTTCCAACGTTCGGCATCTACAGCACCGACGGGAAATGGATCGTGGAGGGCCACGGGGTGGATCCCGACATCGAGGTCGTGGACGATCCCGCGTTGATGCTCGACGGCGGTGACCCTCAGCTAGACCGGGCGATCCAGGAGGTCATGAAGAGCCTCGCCTCGGCCAAGCCCCGGGACCCCGCGCGGCCGCCCTATCCGAGACGCTGAGCAGGAGAGGCGGGCAGAGGAGCTTCACTCGCCGGCCACCCGGCGAGAGAGGGATGCCGGAAGTCCCGTCTGGACTCCGGGAGCCGGGCCGGTCTCGGCTGGCAGACCCCCCGGCACCGGCAGCCACAGCACCGTCTGAGGTTTAGGGCATCCCTCGTTCCGGCCTGGTAGGCCAGAACAATTGGGAGGCAACGAGCTCCGCGGCAGGAGATTCCCTGAGACTTTCTAGAATCAAGAGCGTGTCAGGCGGAGCCACGGCCACCTTTGTACTTACTCCAAGAACAAATCAGCAAACGCGAGGGCATCGAACCGAGGAAACCGTTTCGGTCCGAGGGTCTCGGTGTTGTACTGGAGCGCGATGACCAGGCCCTCTTTCGGGTAGATGATTAACTGGGTAAGCGTTCCCTTCACTTCACCGGGGTGATAGATGAAGGTGCGTCCCTGTTTGTCGGTCGCGATGCGCCATATCAAGGCCTGTCCGAATATGCCGTCGGTTTCGGGCTCTGTATACGGGTGTTCCTTGTCGCGGGCGTTGTACTGCGGCATCGCGGGGGTAGAGGGAGTGAAGGCCGTAGTCCACATCGCCGTGCGCGTCGCCTCGCTGAGTAACCGCCCCGTCAGCAGGGCTTCCCCGAAACGACAGAGATCATCGACCGTGCTGATCATGCCGCCGCTCGCGTACTTGTAACTGACATCCTCCTGAAGCACGCGCCGGAACTCCGTCGAGCCGCCATTCTCACGCTCGTATCCGTCGGCACGGCCGACGACAACCCGGCCGGGCAGGTCAAACTGCGTAAATTTCATTCCGGCTGGATCCCACACGTTCCGTCGCAGATAGTCCTCAAACCCGAGGCCCGAGACAGATTCGACGATTCCCTGGATCAGGGCGGTGGCAAACGAGGAGTACAGGACTTCCTGCAACGAGTCAAGGGGATTTTGGGCATCGTTTCCTTGGGCCACGAGGCAGCGTAGGAGCGGAAGCGAAAACGCGGGTTGCACCGCGGGGCGGCGAAGCACGCGCGAACTGACTGGCAAATCGCTTGTTTCACTTACGCTCCCCGCACGACCACAAGTTGCGTTTTTTTCGAACCGCGGCTCATCCGCTTACGTCTCTACAGCGTATGACTCGAAAACTTGAGCTCGGCGCCGTTATCTCTCTTCTCGTATTGTCGTCGTCGAGTCAGGCGCGCTGGCAGCCATCGAAGACCGACACGCCAAGGACCTCCATCAAGGCTCTTGACCTTTCGACCGCGCCCCACTTCGACAAGGAGTTGCTTCTCGAGCTCACATCGGAGACATCCGCCAACGTCAGCATCGGTGACCTTGATGGAGATGGGAACCTCGACCTGGTTCTCGCAAAGGGTCGCCACTGGCCTCTCGTCGACCGCGTTCTATTCGGCGATGGCCACGGAGGTTTTCCGGTCGCTCGGAACCTCGGAACGGCTTCAGATCGCTCCTACTCCGGACATTTGGTCGATCTCGATGGGGATGGCGACCTGGACGTGGTCATCAGTAACGACAAGCCCGATCCGAAGCTGGTGTATCTGAATGATGGAAAGGGACATTTCGCCCTTGGCTCCGCCTACGGTCATTCGGAGTGGCCCACCCGAAATGCAAGCGTGGCCGACATGAACGGCGATGGGCGGCCCGAAATCATTGTCGCGAATCGCTTCGGTAAGGATCTAGGGGGCGCCAACGACATCTGCCTAAATCGCGGCGAGGGACGTTTCGACTCCGACTGCATCGCGTTCTCGCACGAGTCGGCAACGACCGTGACACCCGCCGATTTCAACGACGATGGGTTGATGGATCTCGTCGTTCCCAATCGTGATGGGGGCCAGAGCTTCGTCTACATGAACGTCAGCAAGGAGAAGTTTCCAGAATTTCGAAGGGTGCCGTTTGGTCCGGCCGACGCCACGATTCGCGTCGCGGAAGTCGCCGATCTCAATCACGATGGACGGCTCGATATCGTAACGATCGACGAGCGGCAGGGAGTTGCAGTTTATTTCGGCGAAGCACGAGGAGAGTTCTCCGCGGCTGTTCCCATCACCTCGGACGTCGGCGTCCCCTACGCGCTCGTTTTGCGCGATCTCAATCACGACGGCGCAGTCGACATCGTGGTCGGCCACGTCGAATCGCCATCGTCTGTGCTTTACAACGACGGGTCTGGTCGGCACTTCGCTCGGGTCGCGTTTGGTGACAAAAAAGGCACAGTGTACGGATTCGACATCGCCGATCTCGATAAGGACGGTGTGCTGGACATCGCCGCCGCAAGATCGGAAGCGCCCAACACGGTTTACTTTGGAGCGGTGCCCAAGGGCCGCACTCACTGAACGGGAAATGACGCACAACAGGTTAGAGACTGCGCCTCGCCTCTCGTTTAAGCCGCGAGGTTTCGCTCCACCCTTGCGTCCTCGAACTTGGCTGATCTGAGAAAACACTCTCTCGCCACGCCTGACTCCATTCCGCCAGGGCGCCAGCCGGCATAGGTCGCGCGATGAGAAAACCCCGAGCGGTTTCGCACGCTGTGGTAAAGACGGCATGATCATCGACGAGCGCTTCAACAGGTGGCGGTCAGATCCCCGACCGGTTCGTTGAACTGCTGAATCGTCCGCTCTACAACTACTGGGCGGTGCGCGACGGCAAGGACTGGCAGTGGCCGCAGGTTTCGCATGTCGGCCCCACCGCGATGCTGATCAACGGCTGGAGCGGCTCCGGAGGCGACGCCTTCCCGATGTACTTCAAGAAGGCCGGGATCGGCCCGCTCATCGGCACCCGCACCTGGGGCGGTCTCATCGGTGTCTCCGGGGCGCCGGGCCTGGCGGAGGGAGGCAGCGTTACTGTTCCAACAGCGGCCGCCCTATCCGAGACGCTGAGCGGGGACGTCCCGAAGGCGGACTTTCACCACAGACTGCTAGAACACCGAAACCCCGACGCCTTCCTTGGACGGCGGGCAGTCGGGGGAGGGTAAGCCCAGACGGCGCAGGGCCTGGAGGGTCGTTGTCTGATCGACGAGCGGGACGACCTGCTTCGTCCGGTAGTCGTACAGGATCGTGGCAGGGCCGTAGGGCCAGTCGTATTCTTCGTCGTACAGAGACGTCGAGATGGCCGTCCGCCCGGCTGAAAAACTTCGCGAGACGACATCGGCGGAGACTGTCGGATCGTGGTACGCGATCCGCAGCGCGAAGGCGAGATCCCAGCTCGATTCAAACACGATCGCCGGCCCCACGTAGGGGCAGACGCCGCCGAGAAAGATCGTGGACTTCGGCGCCGGATCTTTCAGGTGAGCCTGGATATCGGCGATGATCACCTGCTCCCACGAATACGCATCGGCCCAGTAGCTGGCAAGCGCAACGGTCGTGAAGACGCCGCACGACAGGTAGAAAGTCAGCGCCGTGGCGAACACTGGGGCGCGCGCGGCGCCGAGTGGAAGCACGGACACAAGCCAGCCGAGGACGCCAGCCACGACCATGGCCAGGCCGATCGCCGCAGCAAGCGAGGAGCGATTGCCGACACCGGTGGGCGTAATCTGAATGGCGTTGTTGGTCAGGAAGATCGTGTAGCCAAGGACGAAGACGCCGAGCCCCGCCGCCGCCATCAGGGCCCAATGACCAGCCGCCCAACGCTCACCCCGGGCGGCACGCAGGAGATACCCGATCGCCGCGAGCGCGAGCACGATGACGGCCACGGGAAGGGCAGGCGTACGGACGCGCCCTTGGAGCGCCCAGGCGTGCGACGGCAAACGCAGCACGTGGTCGCCGAAGTTCACCGCCACCGCGCGCGGAAAGTTGAGGCCGTAGTCGCCATCCTTGGCGCCAGAGCGAAGGAGTCCGGTCAGGATGCGCTCGATCCGCTTTGGTTCTGAATCGAGACTGCCCAGTCGGCCGGAATCCTCGGCCTTGTAGATCCCGAGGCCGACGAGCAGCGCCAAAGTGGGCAGGACCCATGTCGCCCAGCGCCCCCAGGACCAGGACGTCTGTCCCTCTCGCCAGGCTTGGAACCGCGCGACACCGGGACTGAAGAAGGCCAGAGGCAGCGCCAGTTCGTACCCGAGCAGGCCCACGGCCAGCACCGACAGCGAAGCCGCCCTCCAGCCCACGAGGGAAGCGCCTTCCGCTCGGGCGCTCGCGAGATCCATCCGCAACGAAACCAGGTAGAGCGCCACGCTCAACGGAGCGGCGAAGGCCGCGAACCAGAATCGATCCGTGCTGAACGCCGGCACGCACGCGAAGACCAGCCCCGCGCCGAGCGCGGCCAGCCGTGACGCCCCGAGCCGGGCCAGCACGCCGCGCAGAAGCACGGCGCTGGCCGCCAGCACCAGGGCATTGACAACCTGGTAGCCGAGAGGCGCTAGACCGAACGCCTTGTAGAGCAAGATCGAGTAGAGGCCCTGGATCGGCCTCGATGCGAAATGTTGGGCGTGGGTCGAGGTGTAGAGGCCGGCGATCGACTGATCGGGAGCCAGATGGAAGCTCGCAAGCAGCACCCAGTCGTCGCTGTAGAAGCCAACGTGCGGCGCGTAGAACGCCGCCGCCAGGAGGCCGGCCAGGGCGACGACTAGTCCGTCAACGATTGCCACCGGAGGCGGGGGCCTGTCCCGACAACTGCTGCGCGATGCGGCCGGCCACCCGCAGGGATAGGGAAAGCACTTCGACTCCCACCACAACAGCGACGAGCGTGGCGAACGTGATGGCCAGGACGTTGGTCTCCTTCGCCGTGTTACCGATATGGGCAAGGGTGAGGGCCCGGCTTGTCAACCAGGCCACGAACAAAATGGCAACGGCCATGCCGCTCTGGCGGAAGGCCAGCCGCAGATCGCCCGCGCGGCCGCGGCCCCGCGAGGCGCGCCACAACTCACGCACGGGCATGAACAGCGCCGAGAACAGGTAGAACAACCCGCCAATACCCGTACCTGGGAGACCTGCATTCATTGTGATCAGTGGCCCTTCTCGTAAATTAGAAACGGCTGGCGAACGACGAGTTCTTTCCAGAGCGCCGAGAGCAGGAACATCCCGTTCACGATGCGCAAGACGAAAAACGCGGGCAGGCTGAGGAGCGCTGTTTTCACGCGCTTGTGCTCCCACGCCGCGACCATGACCGGCACGATGACCGCTGGGAGGTCAAGCACGTAGGCCAGCAGAAGAATCGGGGCCGCGAAGACCACGGCCAGCACCGGCAGCAGGATCAGGTAAGCGAATGACGCGAAGGTGGCGTCCCACAATGCGACCGCCACGGCCGTGCGCAGGTACGGGATGTCCAGCACGCCCCGCCAGTGCAGCTTGATGTTCTGCACGAAACCGTGGGACCACCGTTTCAACTGCTTGCTCATGAAATTGAAATCGTGCGGCTCGATCGGGTAGCACACGGCCTCCGGCACGAAGCGGACCTTCTTGCCGACCTGGTAGAAGCGCCACGTCAGGTCCACGTCCTCGGCCAGCGTGCGTGTGGACCAGCCGCCCGTCTGCTTGAGCAACTGCGTGCGGTAGGCCGAGAAGCACCCCGACGAAATCAGCGGCTTGGTGTAGTAGTCCTGGATCGGCTTGTAGAAGGTGAACGCCATCATGTATTCGATGAATCGTCCCCGCTCCCAGATCGAACTCACGTGGCGGGGGATGACAAATCCGCACGCCGCGGCCACGTCCTGATCCTCAAACGCGGGGAGAAGTTTTTCGATCGCGTCGGGTGCGAGAGTCGTGTCGGCGTCAATGGCCATCACGTACTCGGAGTCCACGTCTTCAAGGGCGAAGTTCTGAGCGCCGGCCTTGGACCCGGTGCCGCGAGGCGGCCGGACCACTTCGGCGCCGGCGGCGATGGCCAGGGGCCCCGTGTCATCGGTCGATCCGTCATCGATGACGATGACGCGATGCACGGCCACGGTCTGGGCCTTGATGCTGCGAACGGTGTCGCCGATGCTCGCCGACTCGTTGTACGCCGGGATGATGATCGTCAAACGGGCGGCGAGGTCGGCTGGAACTAAATGTTGCGGCACGGTGTTATCAACTCCCGAAGTGGGGCGGGGCCGCTCGGCCCCGATTTCATGTGTGGAACTTTGGCTGTCGCACGACGTCAACGCCACACTGCAGCCGGCCTTTCCGGAGGCTTCCATGACGCGTCCACTGATGCTTTTGGCCCTGAATCCTGCTTTTGACAGTACCGGCAGAACTGTGGCGGTTCAGTCAATTGCAAGACCAATGCCCACCACCAGCCGGTATCGTCGCGTGGCAAGCGTCGCCGCGCGATCCTCTCTCGGCATAAGTACAATAGGACGCATGGACTTGAGCCTGGGGGAAGCGGCCTTGGCCGAGTTGCGGGCTCTGCACTCTCTCAGCCTCCTGAGCTTCTTCGTGGTGATCACTCTCGTCACCTTGGTCTTGGCCCCGGCCGGTCCGTTGCGTCTGAAGTGGGCCAGCCTCTGGCTGGCTCTCCACCTGAGCCTCGCGGCGGCCGCCAGCACCTTGCAGGCCACGGGCCTTGGAGGGTACGCCCTGGCTCATCGGACGGCGCAGACGCTGCTCGCCTTCTGCCTGGTCGCCCTCACCTCGACCCTGCTCTTCTCCGTCCTCCTGCCGCGACTCCGCGTTCAATCCCCGCGCATTGTGCGGGAGGTCCTGAGCGCTGCGGCCTATGCCCTCATCCTCATGGTGATGGCCGCGCAGATGGGCGTCAACGTGTCGGGGATCATCGCCACCTCCACCGTGATCACCGCCGTGATTGGCCTGGCCCTGCAGGACACGCTGGGCAACGTCATGGCCGGCCTGGCCCTGCAAATCGACGGATCGGTGGAGGCCGGCGACTGGATCCAGGTTGGCGACAAGAGCGGGCGCGTGCTCGATGTGGGATGGCGATCGACCCGGGTGGAGACCCGAAACTGGGAGACCCTGGTGGTTCCCAATAGCGCCCTGGTGCGGAACACCTTCACCATCCTGGGCCGGCGGGACGAAAAGCCCGTGCTCTTGCGCCGCTGGGTGTATTTTGGGGTGGATTACCGCTTTCCTCCGGCCGACGTCATCGAGACGGTGAACGAGGCGGTGCGCGCCGCTCCCATTCCCTGCGTGGCTTCAGATCCCCTTCCCCAGTGCGTGCTCATGGACTTCCACGAAAGCTACGGGAGCTATGCCCTGCGCTACTGGCTGAACGATCTCGCGGTGGACGACCCCACCGACAGCGCGGTCCGCACGCGGATCTATTTTGCGCTCAACCGGGCCAGCATCCCTCTCTCCATCCCCGCTCACGCCATCTTCGTCACCGAGGAGTCCTCGGAGCGGAAGGCGATCAAGGCGGAAGAAGAACTGAAGCGCCGGATCGACGCCCTGAACCACGTCGATCTCTTCGACCATCTGCCCGAGGGGGATCGGAACCGGCTCGCCGCCGGGCTGCGCCCCGCCCCTTTCTCGAAGGGCGAGATCATGACCCGACAGGGTGCCGAGGCGCACTGGCTCTACCTGATGATCAGCGGCGAAGCGTCGGCCCGGGTCACGGTCAGTGGCGGGGGGGAGCAGGAAGCCGGAAGACTCAAGGCCGGCAACTTCTTCGGCGAAATGTCCCTCATGACCGGCGCGCGCCGCAATGCCACCGTGGTGGCCCTGACCGACGTGGAGTGCTACCGCCTCGACAAGGCATCGTTCCAGTCGATCATGAGCGCGCAGCCCGAACTCGCGGAGAAGGTCGCGGAGGTGCTGGCCCGGCGTCGAATGGAGCTTGATACCGTGGTCCATGAGCTGGATGAAGAGGCGCTGCGTCACCGGCTCGCGGCCGCTCAGAGCGACATCCTCGGCAAGATCCGCCACTTCTTCGGGCTCTCGGACTGAACAGATGATTTCGCCGGATCAATTGATCCGGAACGGCACGCCTTCGGACTCGAGGAACGCCTTCGCCCCCGGCCCTTGAAGGTACGCGAGGGTCGAGAGCGTTCCGGCCTCGACACAGGTGGACGCGATGACGGTCACTGACCGAGGCGCGCCGTCGATGGGCCAGCCCGTTTTCGGGTTCAAGATGTGACCCAGTCGCTTTCCGCGACAGAGAAGATAGCGGCGGGCATCGCCGCTGGTGGCGAGGCCTCCCATGGTGACGTCGATCCGCTGGGTCGCGGCTTTGCCCGTTTGCTCCGGGTCGTCAACGCCGATTCCCCAGGGACGGCCTCCGCGTCTTGCGCCGCTCGCGTAGAGATCGCCGCCGAAGTTAACGACAAAGGCATCTGGGATTTCCTCGGCGATGAGTGCCGCGGCGCGATCCACGGCATACTCCTTTCCGATTCCACCAAGATCGATTTCCATCCCAGCAGGCAGGGTGAGTGTTCGATTCGCCCAGCCGACACGGGTCCATCCGACGTGCTGCAACAACTCGGCGACCGCGGCCTCGGTTGGAACACGATCGCTCCCGTCGAACTTCCAGGCACGCCGAAGGACGCCGGACGTGACATCGAACATGCCTTCCGACATCTCGTAACACGTGGCCGCATAGTCGAGGAGGTGTGCGGTTTCTTCATCGACAGAAATGGGAAGGCCCTGACTGCCATTGATCCGCGACAACTCACTGTCCGCGAGGTACCGGCTGTATTTGCGTTCGATCCGTCGCGCCTCTTCGGCGGCCACTTCCAGGGCGCGTCGGGCGCGAGGGGGCGAGTCTGTATCCACCAGAACCTCGCACGGTGACGCCATGGCGGAAAACCGCCCGACAAAATAGTCCTCGACGCGCTTCAGGTCCATGGTTTGCAACCGAAGGCTAAGGCCTTATCGATTGAAGCGGTAGCTCACCACGACGCTCACGACATTGACGGTCGGGAACAGGTCGACCTGCCTACCTGATCGTCTCCAGTCTTAGGAACAGTCCCTGCTTTGCCGGGATCTTGACGGCCGCGGGGTTCACCTCTGCGAAGGACTGGAGGCCTTCAACCGCTGGAGCGTAGACGCGCAGCTTCCCGCTGAGGCCCATGGCCTTCAGGTTCATCGCGAGACTCACGGTTTCATCGCGATCTGACCACGAGCCGATCGCGATGAGCGCGCCGTCCGGTCGGACGTACGTGGTGGCGAGGATGTCGGCCCGACCGGTGCCGACCGGCGTGTCGGCGAGCCAGTAGCCGCGCATCCGACTCTGAGCGATCCCGAAGTCGTTCATCATCGCCCATACGGGACGCGGGTCGGTCTTGCCGTAGAAGCGCGACGTCATTCCGTAGAGCAGGCCGCGGAAGGGATGTCCGTCGTCCTGGAGCATCTCCCCCATCAAGCCAAACGGCAGACCCGACACCTCGGTCATGAAGTAGTCGGGCGGCTGGCTGTAGTCGAAATACTCGCCGAACCACAGGCGCGATAGGTACGGGAAGTGCTCCATGTAAAGCATGGCGCTGTTGATGAAGCCGTCGCGAGGATTGAACTGATTGGCGGAGTGGAGGTCGATGATCACTTCGCCCCGCTCCTGGTGGAGCACGGAGACGATCCGGCGCACGGTCTCGCGACTAAAGGCGATGTCATCCAGATACAGCCCATCGATCTTTTGATGCGCGGCGAGCCAGGCGAGGCCCTCGATGTAGTAGTTGGTCCACCGCGACGTGCCCTTGTCGAGCATGGCCGCATCATCCACGGTGTAAGCGTGCCAGGCGGAGTGATAGTGATCCTGCATGTGCTCCTGCATCCAGGGATGACCGCCGCCTTCTCCGTCGTTGAGGATCTCGTCGCCCAGACTCCGCAGGGCGAACAGCTCGTGGGCGTGGTACGTCAGCTCGCGAATGGTGTCGTAGAGCTTGACCTTGATGCCCTTCGCGTGGGCCTCCTCGATGTAGGCGGTCTGCTTGTCAAGATTGAAGAACGGATAGTTAATGTAAGGGTTGATTTCGTTGGCGTGATGAATATTCACCACCGTGCCGCCCGCGGCTTTCACTTCGTCGACGGGCACGTACTTGTGAACGAAGCGCGTGTTGAAGTGCGCGGTTGTGTCAACCGGCTTGAAGGGCGTGATCAAGAAGCGCACATTGAAGTGCAGGATCTCCCCCTTGGTGAGTCTGCGTGAACCCGAGGTGTTAGTCGCGATCACCGCGGTCGGCGTGGTCTCCAGGTGAATGGCACCCTTGCCTCCGTTGTACCAGGACGGCGGTAGATTGAGAGGCTTGCTCAGATAGAAGTTGGTGTTGAGCGGCCGCTCGTAGTTGTCGTCGCGCAGAACGTACTGGAGGCCCCGGTTGACGCCGCCAAGCCACATCCCCTCCTGATGGTTCTCGACCTTCCAGGTCCAATCCAGACGATCCGGCCGCTTCCCGCCCTTGCGTCCGAGACCGAGCATGTATTCGGCAGCTCCCGGCTGGTACGCAATCGGCATCACGACATCGTCGATGGCCACGTCGGTGAGTGCTTGGACCGCGATCCGATAGTCGAGCATCCCGTCGTATTCGAGCGCGCCGCGCACGGTCATGCGCAAGGCGTCGGACTCGCTCTCCACGGTCCACGAGGCTCGTCCACGCGAGTCCTGTTTGATCTGGAGCGGGCCAGGTCGCATCGGCA
This sequence comes from Vicinamibacteria bacterium, assembly GCA_039932395.1. GTDB lineage: Bacteria > Acidobacteriota > Vicinamibacteria > Fen-336 > JAGNNV01 > JAGNNV01. The sequence continues at coordinate 15,157 of JBDTQB010000035.1, forward strand.
ACGCGAGTCCGTCCACGATCGTCCGAAGTGCGATCGGCTCGGCCAGCACCGGCGACGCGGGCGCGCCAAGCACACCTTCCGGCGTGAAGGAGCTGAGGATCTGGTTGGGCAGCCCTGACGTCCCTAACTCCACGGTCCGACCCAGCACGGAGACGCTTGGCCCGTGGGTAGGGTCGATGGTGACAGGTGTGAAGGGCTGAATGATGAAGTCGGGATCCGTTCCCGCGGTCGAGTTGAGCCACGCCAGGCGGCTCATGAGTTCGGGCTCGTCGAACCCGTGGTTCACCGCGGCCTGGTCATCGACGTTCAATCGGAGGGTGAGTCGCTGTTTGACACCGCCCGCCGACACCACGACATCGCCCTGGACGGGGCCAGGCGGCTGACTCGCCGGTATCTGCATGCCGATCCACAGCGGCTGGATGGAGCCCGCTGGCACTGACACTTTTTTCGCGAATGGGCGACCGTTCTCATCGATACCTCCGCAGTTGAAGCACGTGAGCGCCTTCTGCCAGTCAGGAGGGAAGTTCTCGAAGGAGACGCTCACTTCATCGAGCGGCGAAGAGCCGGCGATCACGGCGGCTTGAAACGTGAAGTATTCATCGCGGAGCACGCGGGAATCGAGGACGCGCGTGCGGCCGCGGCGGGTCCAGTGCTGCGGCAGGAAGCGCCACATGCGGACGGAGTAGTCGCGATGCTCAGGCATCACGCGCCAGCCGCCAGGCGCGCCCCTCATGAAGGCAGCCGTCTCCTCCGGCGTGGCAATCACTTCCATGGGGAAGAAACTGTGGAATGCGTTCACGGACTGGATCTTGGAGGCGCGGGCTTGGGGCAGGTCGGCGAATCGTCGGCGGCCGGCCCCGGCCCAGGCTGGGTCCGAAGCCACGCCGGGGAACGTCCTTGGATATGTGACCTTCGGGTAGTTGCCGCCCGTGGTTTCAAAGGGCATGTAATAAACCCAGTAGCGCGCGGAGCCGGGGTTCGGCTGAAACACAACATCACCGGAGACGTTGTCGACCCGAACCGCGACCGCGTTCTTGACCGGCTGGTTCGTGGCGGCGTCCACCACGACGATCGCCTTTGCTTCCGGGTTCGAATCGTGCCGACGCCAGGGAATGGTGACCCGCACCGGAGAGCCCTGCGTAAGGACCAACGCCTCAACTTCCACCACCGCCCGATGATTGCCAAGGGACGCACCCCTCGTCCCAGCCGCGAGGTCGGGCGTCCAGTTGCCCGCTTCGAAGATCACACCGTCAATGACGTTAGCGATGGCCGGAGCGCGGTGCAGAGTCGGGGCGGCCGCGATCGCGCCGGCGCTGCCGATGGAAGCCAGGGCGAAGGCCGTTACGATCGTGCGACTTCGTGCCGAGCTAGTGCCCTGGAAGAGAGAGTGCGCGAACGAGCAGTGTGCCATCAAGATCTCCGAAGACGTGGGGGTCCGATTCGATGACTCGATGGGTTTTCCACGCGCCTTACGATAAGGGACGACGCGCCACTTTCGGCGTCACAGACGATGGGCGTGTGCACTTCGCTTCGACGCTGTGAATCGGACATCGGCTAATCTCGCGCTCGATGATCCGTATCGAAGAGTGGGAGGCTCGCGGCCGCACGATCGAGGTCCCCGAAGGCCGCGTGTTTCTGTGTGAGCGTGGGCCCGCCGACGATCCGTGCCCCGTGCTTTTTCTGCACGGCTTTCCCACCTCGAGCTGGGACTTCGCGCCGCTTATGGAGATCGTCTCGCAGCGTCGCCGTGCGATCGCGTTCGACTTCATCGGATTCGGGCTGTCCGACAAGCCCGACGATCATGGCTACGGGCTCTTCGAGCACGCCGATGTCGCGCAGGCAGTCGCGCGTGCGACCGGCATCACGCGCGCGCACGTGCTCGCCCACGATCTCGGGACCAGCGTCGCGACCGAGCTGTGCGCCCGCCGAGAGCGGGGTTTCCTGCCGTTCGCGCTCGCGAGCCTCGTGTTGATGAACGGCAGCGTGCACATCGAGCTCGCGCAGCTCACGGTCGGCCAGCGATTGCTGCGATCGCCGCTTGGATCCATGTTCGCCAGACTGAACTCGCAGCGCACGTTCGCCGCCCAGATGCGGCGGATTTTCGCGCGGCCGCCGACCGACGCGGATCTGGACGGTATGTGGCGGCTGTTGGCGCGGGCGGGCGGAACGCTGCGACTGCCGGAGACGATCCGCTACGTGGATGATCGCTGGCGCTTCAACCGGAGGTGGATCGGCGCGCTCGAGCGCCTCAATGTGCCGACGCTCGTCGCGTGGGCCGAGCGCGATCCGGTCGCGGTGACGGCGATCGCGGACGCGCTGGAACGGGAGATTCCGGGAGCGCAGCGCGTGCGCTGGCCCGAACTCGGGCACTACCCGCAGGTGGAGGATCCTCAGCAGGTGGCGGCGAGTGTGCAAGCATTCTGGGATCGGGTCGGGTAGGCATCTCTGCCATGCCCGATGCTTCCAGTAAGGCCTGAGACCTTTACGCCGCCGCGTTGTCCTTGGTGGTCGTCGTGTGGCCGTTTTCCTTCACGCTGGTGATCCCGCTTTCCATCGCCGAGGTCGACGCGTACATCTGGCTGGACCCGATGACTGTGCCGTTACCGCCGCTCAGCACGAAGTACGGCTGGCTGGCCAAAGACGTCTTGCGCTCGTATCGAGCGTCGCTGGCAGAGTTGTCGCGCACCGACTGGATGCCGTCAAGTGCGTGCTGCTTGGTCGTGTAGGTCTGGCCGGTGAGAATGATTTCGTTGTTGGCGGCCTTGAGGTTGAATACGAATTTGTCGTCGGCGCTCTTGTGCAGTTCGAAATAGGCGGACATATGGGCTCCTTTGGTGATTCGATCGGAGCCTTGACGTTAGGCCGCCCGGGGGCGCGGGTCGGTTCGGTGTAGCACTTAGTGCGGCGGCCGGTCGACGAGCGGCTTCTTCTCGTACTGCCCGCGTCCTCCTCTGATTCTGTAAGCTCAACGGCGTTGAGGACGCAGGCATGATCGAGATCGAGCGCCCGCTTGCCGTCATCAACAGCGATGCGCCGATTCGCATCTGCGACAACGGGTGTTGGACCGATACCTGGTTCGCGGGCCACGGACAGGTTTTCAACATCGCGGTGTCGCCGCTGGCCGAGGTTCAGGTGGCGATCTACCCGGCGCGCGCCGATCTGGCCCGAGTTGTCATCCATCCCGTGAACCTCGGTGAAGCCTTCGAAGTTCGAAACGTCACACCTCCCTGGGGACCGCATCCCCTGCTCGCCGCCGCGGTCGCGTCGATGGAGGTTCCGCCCGAATTCCGACTGGAGATCACCATCCACTCCGACGCGCCACCCGGCGCAGGCACCGGCACCTCTGCTGCGGTGGCGGTGGCACTCATCGGCGCGCTCGACGCACTCACTCCCGGCCGTCTTGCGCCTCATGAAGTCGCGGCCGCGGCACAGCGCGTGGAGACCGAAATGCTGGGACAGCAGTGCGGCATCCAGGATCAGATCGCATCCGCGTACGGCGGCGTCAACTTCATCGAAATGTTGGCGTATCCCAACGCGACGGTGACCCCGGTTGCAGCCGCCGAAAGCACCTGGTGGGAACTCGAGCGTCGACTGCTGCTCATCTATCTCGGCAAGGCGCACGATTCCTCGGCCCTCCATGAGGCCGTGATTCGCTCGCTCGAGAACGCGGGGCCTGATTCTCCGGCCATCGTCGAACTGCGAAGCAAGGCGCCGCGTTCGCGCGACGCGCTCATCAGAGGCGACTTCGAAGCGCTGGGCCGCGTCATGATCGAGAGCACCGAGGCGCAGGGTCGACTTCACTCGGCACTTGTGGGGACAGAGGCGCGTCAGGTCATCGAGATCGCGCAGGGGCTTGGCGCGATCGGGTGGAAGGTCAACGGCGCGGGTGGCGAAGGAGGCTCGCTGACCCTGCTCTGCGGAGAGAGTTCGGCCGCGCGTCGCGCTCTCGTTGGCGAGATCGAGCAGTCGTCCACGGCGTTTCGAAACATCCCGGTGCGCCTGAGCCGGCGAGGCCTGCGGGTCTGGCGTCAAGACCTACGCTGAGGCTCGACCTCGCGGGGTAGAGTGTCCGCTCCCCGACAACTGGAGGTGGCCGTGCGCGCACTGTATCCCCCGATCGAGCCGTTCGACGACGGCTTCCTAAAGGTCAGCGACCTCCACACCGTGCACTATGAGCAGGTCGGAAACCCGCAAGGAAAGAAAGCCCTCTTCCTGCACGGCGGCCCCGGCGGCGGCCTGGACCCGAGCTATCGACAGTACTTCGATCCCGCCAAGTGGCACGTCACGCTCTTCGATCAGCGGGGCAGCGGAAAAAGCACGCCGAGCGCCGAACTCCGCGAGAACACCACGTGGGATCTGGTGGCCGATGCCGAGCGCATCCGTGAAAAGCTCGGTATCGACAAGTGGCTGCTCTTCGGCGGAAGCTGGGGCAGCACGCTCGCTCTCGCCTACGCGCAGAAACACCCGGATCGGGTGAGCGGTCTCATCCTGCGCGGGATTTTTCTGCTGCGCCGGAAAGAGCTGCTCTGGTTTTACCAGGAGGGAGCGAGCTGGCTTTTCCCGGACGCATGGGAGGAGTATCTAAAGCCAATCCCCGAGGCTGAACGCGGCGACTTGATGAGTGCCTACCACCGGCGGCTCACCTCGGACGATCCTTCCGTGCGCAGCGCGGCCGCGAAATCGTGGTCGATCTGGGAGGGCACCACCAGCCGGCTCCACGTCGACCCCGACTACATCACCCGGTTCGGCGGCGACGCCTTCGCCGATGCCTTCGCGAGGATAGAGGCCCACTACTTCGTCCATGGCGGCTTTCTGAAGAGTGATACGCAGCTTCTCGACGACGTCTCGAAGATCGCGCACTTGCCCGGCGTCATCGTTCAGGGCCGCTACGACGTGGTGTGTCCGGCGGCGAGCGCCTGGGCGCTTCACAAAGCCTGGCCAAAGTCGAGGCTCGTGATCGTCCCCGACGCGGGGCACACCATGAAGGAGCCCGGGATTCTGAGCGCGCTCGTCGACGCGACTGACGAGTTCGCGAACCGATAGCCAACTGCCCCGAGACGATGCCACTGGTTCGCGACGCGGACCTCCTGGAGGTTGGAGGCGGGTTTTTTCGGGTCGACCATGTAGGCCCGCAGCACTCGCTCGGCGGCGGAGTGTTGTGTCGGGACGACAGTGATGGCCGCGCCAAAGCGGTTAGCGACATCATTGGAGACAACGACGCAGGTCCGCGTCTTTTTTGGGCACGACCCCGATGCACGGATCGCAACTGATCCACAGAGAGCCTCCCGAGCTTCAAGGGCCTCACGGAGGACTCCGCGGGCGTAAGTGGCACGCGGGCGTGCCGGCACGTTTGCACGCGCGCGGCGGACGACGCCTGTGAAACTCGCGGTTCTCCCTCACGGCAGCGGTCCTGCTTTGATATGTTCAAAGTATGAAAGTGACCGTCGAATTATCAGAGTCTGAACTCAAAGAAGTCTGCCGGGTGACCGGCCAGCCCAAGAAGGGTCCGGCCATCCGGATGCTCGTGGTCAACACTCTTCTGCTGAAGCGTCGGGAGCAACTGGCGGAGAAATTCATATCCGGCGAATGGGGCGTTGCCCTCGACGGGGTCGAGGCGGGCATGGCAGCCGAGGCCAAAACGGAATTCTCCCGCGCGAAGAAATGGCGCGCCTAGTGCTGACCCTCATTGACACCAGTCTGTGGATCGACTTCACGCGGATGCGCTCGCCGCAATCCCTCAAGCGGTTTATCGCACCCTATATTCTCAATCGCTCGGCGCACACCGCGGAGCCCGTGATCTTCGAGGTGCTTCGACATGCCGCAGTGGACGAACTGCGCCCCCTCAATCTCCAGTTCGAAACTCTTCCGAGGCTCGACACTCCCCCGGATCTCTGGAAACGCGCCGCCCTGCTGGGACAGGCCTGCAGGCGCAAGAACCTGACTTTCGGATCTCTCGATCTGCTGGTCGCCGCGGTCGCCTTGCACCATGACGCCGAACTGATCACTTTCGACCGCGACTTCAGCGGGATCGC
>JBDTQB010000036.1:0-20969 GCA_039932395.1 Vicinamibacteria bacterium
CGGCGGTCAAGAAGGCGGGGATGTCCGTCACCGCTGAAGACATGGCGGAGTATCAACCCGAATGGACGGAGCCCGTTCGCTTCACGTACCGCGGTCACGAGATCGTCGGATCGCCCGCGCCCGACACCGGTGGTCTCAAGATGGGCTTCAACCTCAACGTCCTCGAAAACTTCGATCTCAAGGGTATGGGCAGCTACATGACCGCGCCCGACACCCTGGAGATCATGGCGCGCACCATGGTTCGTGTCGATGAAGAAACTCGTGGCGCGATTCCTGATCCGCTCAGCTACAACATTCCGAGCGCGCTCTGGCTGTCGAAGGACTACGGAAAGATGGTGTCTGAGTTCGTGAAACAGACCATGCCGAAGGTCAGCCTTGCGCCGAAGACCGCGGCGCTTGCTCCGGAAGGCGCGGTTGTTGGAGCGACGGTGGGCAGCAATCACATCGTAGTAGCCGACGCGCAGGGCAACTGGATCTCGATGCTCCACACCATCCACGGCGGAGCCCCCGGCATCTTCATCGACGGCGTGCGTGCGACTGGGAGCGCTCTGCCAGCACCGTCACGAGGCCCGGGCCGTCGGCTCATTCTGCCGATTAGCGCCGCCATGGTCATGAAGGAAGGCAAGCCGTGGCTGGCGATGGGCACGCCGGGCAATCCGCCCCAGCCGATGACCGAGATGCTCGTCAACATGCTCGACTTCGACATGGCTCCGAATGACGCTGCTGATATGCCTCGCTTCTGGTGCGTGCCGGACGCCGCGAACGGCGGGCACGGAATCAAGCTTCAGTATGAATCGCGTCTCTCGGGAGCCGTGATGGCGAGGCTCCGCGCGCGCGGACTCGGCCTGGAGGACTTGGGCGCCTACAACTATCACGTGGGATCGATGCAGATCGTGTGGCGTGATCCCGCGACCGGGAAGCTGATGGGATCGACGGATCAACGCCGCCTCGGCAACGCCCAGGGCTATTAGCCGAAGAACACGAGACCGGAGATCGCGAAGAAGACAATCCAGGAGAGGTGACGGCCGCGACTGCCAAGCAGAGCCACGAGTCCGTGGATGAGAAACGTGACTGCGAGAATCCGGCCCACCGATGTCCGTACCCCCTCCTCCGCTCTCGCGACCGCGAAGAGGACGGCTCCGAGGGCGATCCACGCGACCGAGGTCAGGTGCCACGCGAACCGCAGCGTGCCACGCGTGAACTCAACTCCGCCCAGGAGCTTCGGAAGATCCCGCTTGAAAAGCCGGATCAGAATGTAGCGCTCGCCCAGGTACGAGTGCGCGAGGCTGACCAGGACGATCAGTGCCACTGCGACCGACCAGGAAGCCGTCACGACGCGCGGTCCGCCCGTGTCAGCCACGAAGGTGGCACGTCCACGAAGGAGCGATCAAGCTTCGAAACGGAATCCACACCGAGAAGCTGCAGCGTGCGCGTGACGTCGGCGCGGAAAATCTCGATGGCGCGGGTCACTCCGGCTTCGCCCGCCGCGGCGAGGCCGTACGCATAGCCGCGTCCGATCAGGACCGCGCGTGCGCCGAGGCAGAGCGCCTTCACGATGTCGCTTCCCGCGCGGATGCCGCTGTCCAGCAGGACTTCGATCTGACCATTCGCCGCGGCCACGATCTCCGGCAGGACGCGGATCGTCGGAGCCACGGTGTCGAGCTGCCGGCCGCCGTGGTTCGAGACCACGATCGCATCGGCGCCTTCGTCAATGGCGCGGCGAGCATCGTCACCGATGTGCACGCCTTTGACGATGATCTTTCCCTTCCAGGCTTCGCGGATCCACTTCAAATCTTCCCAGCACACCATCGATTTCATCAGCGCGGCGTTCACGTCGGCGTAGCCCATCGGGCCGTCGGACAGCACGATGTTCGGGAAGTTCATCAGACCGCCGTCGCGGAACCACGACCACAGCCACGAGGGCTTCGTGATCATCTGGCCCAGGAAGGGAAGCATGGTGAAGGGATTGCCCGAAAGAAGTTCTTTGGTTCCGTTCCTCGGATCGCGCTCGCGTAGGCCGGCGACCGGTGTGTCGATGGTGACGACCAGAGCTGAGTAGCCGGCGGCCTTCGCCCGATCCATCGCCGCGCGGGCGACGTCGTTGCCGCCGACCAGATACAGCTGGTACCAGGCGGGACCGGTGGTCGCGGCTTTGACGTCTTCGATCCGGCAACCCGAAAGGGTTGAGAGCGTGTATCCCGTTCCTGCCTTGCCCGCGGCGCGCGCGGCCGCTTCTTCGCCACGCGGCCAGAACATTCGGCTGCTGCCGACAGGCGCCAGGATGAAGGGCAGATCGAAGGTCTGTCCGAGAACGGTGGTCTTCAGGTCGCAGTTCTTGATCGCCACCGCGCAACGCGGACGGAAGAGCACGTCATTGAAAGCGGCGGTGTTGTCGCGCAGTGTGATCTCTCGATCGGCGCCGCCATCGATGTAGTCGAAAGCCATCCGCGGCAGCCGCGCCTTCGCGAGCCGTCGAAGGTCGGCGATGTTGAGGACGTGAGGAGGACCGACGTGACGGGTCATGGCGACGGGAGGGTAAACCATCTGCTATGGCATTGGGCGATTGCCGCCGGTTGTCGGGAGTTGCCGCCGGTCCAGGTCTCGCCGAGACTTGTCTTTTCTTCGCGACGTTTCAGCATGAGGTGGCCGATGTCCTTCTTCAACCGGCGTTCAACGACGGGCTTCATCGCCATGGCGTCGTGCGTTCTGAGCACACAGGCCCAAGCCCAATCGCCCACCCTGGCGCGTGACCTTGCCCAGCCCCGGCCTCCTGCTCTTCGCCCTCTGGTAGCGGGTCCAAACGGTGGTGTTTCGACGGGCCATCCGCTGACCACGGCGGTCGCCTTCGAGATCCTTCTGAAGGGCGGCAATGCGTTCGATGCTGGAGTCGCGTCACTCCTGGTTGGCGGCGTGGTTGAGCAGGATCTTTACAGTCTCGGAGGCGAGGCGCTCGTTCTGGTCTATCCCAGGAAGGAAGGGAAAGTTACTTCGATCGTCGGCCAAGGTTGGGCGCCGAAGGCGGTCGATGTCGATTGGTTTGTCTCTCGCAACAAGACGCTCCAAGGCGCGGGTCTTGATCCCGCGGTGATTCCCGGCGCGCTGCACGCGGCCCTCACCGTTCTTGAGAAGTGGGGAACCATGAGCTTCGAAGAGGTCTCTCGCCCGGCGATTGAATATGCGGAAGGCGGCTTTCCGATGAGGCAGAGCACCGCGGAAGGAATCGAGCGGCAACTGAATTTCTTCAAGAAGTGGCCGGATAACCAGCGCTACTGGCTGAAGGCCGACGGCTCGACCTACAAGGCAGGCGAGACGATCAAGCTTCCGACGCTCGCGCGGACGCTGAAGCGCATGGTCGAAGCGGAGCGTCTGGCTAAGGCGAAAGGTCGGACGGCCGGCATCGTGGCCGCGCGTGATCGTTTCTACAAGGGCGATATCGCGGCCGAGATGGTGGCTTTCCTTCAAAGGAACGGCGCGCCGTTTGATCTTGGCGACTTCGCCGACTTCTACGCGCGCGTCGAAGAGCCGGCGAAGACCACGTATCGCGGCTACACCGTCTACAAGCACGGCTTCACCAGCCAGTGGCCGGTGCTGCTGCAGACCTTGAACATCCTCGAAAACTTCGATCTGGCGGGGATGAAGCACGACAGCGCGGCCTACATTCACACCGTCACTGAAGCGATGAAGCTCGCGTATGCCGATCGCGATTCGTTCTACGCCGACACCCAGTTCGTGAAGGTTCCGGCCGAAGGCCTTCTCTCCAAGGCGTACGCGAAGGAACGCGCGGCGCTGATTGATCCGAGGCACGCGTCGAAGTCGTTCATCGCGGGCGATCCGCTGAAGTACGACACGACGGTCAAGGAGTGGCCCTATGCGAAATTCAACATCGCCGATGGAACGACGGCGCCGGCAACGCCGCCCATCGTGGACACGATGATGGTCGCCGGCACCGTTGACAACGACGGCCTGTGGTCACGCGGTCTCGACTCGGCGGGCGTCTCCAAAGACACCACCCACATGGCGATTATCGACAAAGCCGGCAACGTCTTCGACGCCACGCCCTCCGGCGGATGGATCCCGGGCGGCGTGATCCTGGGCGACACCGGGATCGGCATGAGTATTCGCGGCGAGCAGTTCTGGCTCGACAAGACACGCGCGAACCAGGTCCGTCCGCACGCCCGTCCGCGCTACACCCTCACCCCGAGTCTCGTGTTCAAGGGCGATACGCCGTTGATGGCGCTGGGCACGCCGGGTGGCGACAACCAGGATCAGACGATTCTTGAATCCTTCCTGAACGTAGTGGAGTTCTGGGACGACTGGTATCCCAATCTCCATCAGGCCTTCGAGTGGCCGCGTTTCCAGACGCTGCACTTTCACGGCTCGTTCTGGCCGCACACGGCCGGTTTCAACAAGCTCAACCTCGAAGCGGGGATTCCAGATTCGGTGTTCGATGAGTTGAAGGCGATGGGTCACGACGTCAGCCGACTCCGTCTCTATGGCATGTCCGGTTGTTCGACCGCGGTGATGATCGATCCGAAGACGCAGAACCGTCTTGCCGGGGCCGACCCTCGCCGCGACTGCTACGCCATCGCGTACTGAGGAACCGAGTAGCCTTTCGGTATGCGCCTTCATCGACTTGTTCTTCCGCTCGCCGTCTCCCTGGTCGCCGTCAGTCTGTTCGCCCACGAGACCTTCCTCGCGCCAAACCTCACCGTCGTTCCGATCGGCGGCACGGTCCGCCTGGATCTTTCGAGCACGGCGGTGTTTCCCATCATGGAGACGGCGATCGTGCCGGCACGGGTCGCCAAGGCTGAGGTCCGTCTGGCCGATGGATCGACGAAGCTCATTCCCGCGCCTGGAACGAAATCCCTTCGCTTCAGCTACACGGCGCCGAAGGGAAAGTCGGGCGTTGCGACCGCGATGGTTTCTCTGAAGCCCAAGACTTTGACGCTGGATCCGAAACTGATCGGCGAGTACGCGGAGGAAATCGGCCAGCCGGAACTGCTCACGAAGTGGAACGCGCGTCCCGAGCCGAAGCAGTGGCGCGAGGAATACACCAAGCACGCGAAGGCGTTCTTCCGTGTGGGCAAGGCTGACGACGAATCCTGGACCATCCCCGTGGGGCAGGTGCTGGAGATGGTTCCTCTGAACGACCCGACCCGCCTCGCTCAGGGCGAGGAGTTCGTGGTCCAGCTGCTTCAGTCCGGTCGGCCATTCGCGAACTTCCCGATCGTCGCCATTTTCAATACGAAGACGAAGCCGGTGTTCGTAACCACCGACGCTGAGGGCAAGGCGTCCTTCAAGTTGGAGAAAGCCGGCCGCTGGCTGATGACCGCCACTCAGGTACGCGAGACAACCAAGGCCGGGCTCGAGTTCGAGAGCGACTTCGCCACCATGCTGGTGCTGGTGCGCCCCGCGAAGTAGCGCGCGCTTCTAAAGCCTCCGCGCCCTCAGGGCCGGCATCTCGGCTCGAAGCCGATCAAGGCGATCGAAGTCCAGAGTTGCAAGTGCTACGCCTTCGCCTTCGGGGATCTGCGCGACAACCGAGCCCCAAGGGTCGATGATCATGGCGTGGCCGTAGCTCGCTCGCTTAGCGCCGTGCTTGCCGAACTGGGCGGGGGCCATCACGTAACAGAGGTTCTCGACCGCGCGCGCCCGCAGGAGCAGTTCCCAGTGATCACGACCGGTGCGATCCGTGAACGCTGAAGGCACCAACAGAACCTCCGCCCCCTGGGCGCCGAGCGCGCGATACAGCTCGGGGAAGCGCACGTCATAGCAGATCGACAAGCCCAGTTTCGCGAAACCCGCGTCGGCGACGACGATGTCCTTGCCGGGAGACGTGGCGCGTGATTCTTTCAGATGCTCCATCCCGGGGAGGTCGATGTCGAACAGATGCATCTTGCGATACGCGGCGATGCGCTCGCCCGTCGGTCCAAAGACCAAAGCGGTGTTGAAGGGCGGAGCACCCGCGGCTGCCGTCTCCGGAAACGATCCCATCTGAAGGGTGATCTCAAGCTCGGCTGCCAGAGTGGAAAATGTTTTCGCCCACGAACCTTCGATGCTTTGTGACTCGGGCGCCTTCTCGCCTTCCGATTTGAGGAAGACCATGCACTCCGGGAGGGTGATGAACTGCGCACCCGCACGCGCGGCATCGCGGACGAGGGACTCGGCGACGGCCAGGTTGCGCGCGACGTCTTCGCCCGACCGCATCTGACAAACGGCGCCGACGATGGTTCTGGCACTCATTTCTTTGATCCTGCTTTCTTCTTCCCGGCGACCGTCCCCTTCTTGGGTTTTGTGTCGCCCATCGCATACGCCTGTTTCGACGGCCAGGGGCACAGGTCGAAGATGCCGCACTCCGAGCAGCGTGGTTTGCGCGCGTCACAGATCCGACGTCCATGGAAGATCAGCAGATCGGTGGTCTTGATCCAGCGTTTCTGGGGGACGATCTTCATCAGATCCTGCTCGACTCGGATCGGTTCATCCGCCTTGGTCAGAGCGAGCCGGTCCGACAGGCGAAGCACGTGGGTGTCGACCGCGATGCCTTCGGCGATACCGTAGACGTGGCCGAGAACGACGTTCGCCGTCTTACGTCCAACCCCTTTGAGTTTCACCGCGGCATCGAAATCGCGCGGCACATCGCCGTCATGCCGATCCACCAGCGACTGCGCGCACGACGTGATGCTCTTCGCCTTTGATCGGAAGAAGCCGGTCGGCCGGATGATCTCTTCCACTTCAAGCAAGGGAGCGGCGGCCAGATCCCTTGCGGTGGGATAGCGCGCGAACAACAACGGCGTCACAGAGTTGACGCGCTTGTCGGTGCACTGCGCCGAGAGAATGGTCGAGATCAGCAGTTCATAGGCGTTGCGGTAGTCGAGTTCGCAATCCGCATCGGGATACAGCTTCTCAAGCCGGTCCAGGATCTCGCCGGTGCGGGCCGAGAGCTTCGTCTCTTTCAATGCATCGGCCCCTTCTGCGGTCCGTACGCCTCCTGGTACAGGCGATAGTTTTCCTGAAGGGCGGCCACGAGGCCGGGGATGATCTGCACGGGGACCACCACCTTCGTTTTCACGGGCGCCTTGATGAACTGATGATCCTGCCCGGCGACGAACTGGGTTTCGGTGATCGGCATCATTTCGCAAAACGTCAGCGTGAAGTCGAAAGGCGAATGCTGAATCGCGCAGAAATTCGAATAAGTGCGCGGCGACGCATCGTCCGCGGGCACGACCGTGAAATTAACCGACTTCTTTTCGTCCATTTTGAGACTCCTTGTTGGCGAGCAGCCCGCGGACTGCCTGACCCGCACGATAGCGCGTAGGACTAATATCGTCGTCCTATGACCTTCGTGGATCGCGTATCGCAGGAACGTTGGGAAGCCGAGCGTCTTTCGCCGTGGGCGATGAAGAGCGCGCACAGTCGCGGCCGACGTTACACGGAGCTGGAGCATCCGCTTCGCACCTGCTTCCAGCGGGATCGTGATCGCGTGATTCACACGTCGTCGTTTCGTCGCCTTGAATACAAGACCCAGGTTTTCGTCAATCACGAAGGCGACAACTACCGCACGCGACTGACTCACAGTCTTGAGGGCGCTCAGATCGGCCGGACTGCGGCACGGATCCTGGCCCTCAACGAGGAACTGGTCGAAACGCTGGTCCTTGGTCACGACGTCGGACATACGCCCTTCGGTCATGCGGGCGAGCGTGTGATGGCCGAGCTGATGAAAGATCACGGCGGTTTCGAACACAATCGACAGACCTTGCGCGTGCTTGAAACGCTGGAGCGCCGTTCGCCTGACTACCCGGGCTTGAACCTCAGTTGGGAGGTCCGCGAGGGTCTCATCAAGCATCAGGTGGATTCGGATGGAAAGGCGCCCGAGGAGTACGCCCGCGGCGAGGCTCCGACCCTCGAAGCTCAGTTGATCGACTACGTCGACGAGATCGCCTACAACAACCACGACATCGACGATGGTTTGAACTCCGCCATGTTCACCATCGACCAGATCCGCGAAGTGGGCCTGTTCCGCACGGCTCACGAATCCGTTCTGCGCGAGGGGCCGGGTGAGGACTCGGTGCTCCGCCGGCAGATCGTTTCGAAGATCATTGACCGCTGCATGAACGATCTGGTGATGACCACTCTGGAGCGGGTCCAGGCCAGCCGCGTCCGAAGCCTGGACGACGTTCGCAGCGTCGGCGGCCGCCTTGTCTCGTACTCGGATGAAATGGCCGAGAGCGTCCGTGAGCTCAAGGCCTTCCTCTTTACGAACATGTACCGCAACTGGCGCGTGATGCGCATGGCTGACAAGGCCGGTCGCATCCTGCGTGACCTCTTCGGCTCATACGTCGCCGAGCCGTTGCAGCTTCCGCCCCAGTACCAGGCCCGCTTCGATACCGACGGCGTCCATCGCGTCATCTGCGACTACATCGCAGGCATGACCGATCGCTTCGCGGTGGATGAGCACCGCCGCCTGTTCGACCCGCTCGTTCGCGTCTGAACGCCGCGGCCGCATTCGCATCCTCCGGGCCGGAGGTCTGTGGGAATCCTGTGGAAAGGTCTGTGGGGATTGTGTGGGTTGGTTGTGGGTTCAACGTGGGAAACGCTGCGGAAAGACTGTGACAAAGCTGCGGACGCGCTGTGGGAGACGGTTCTGAGCGAAGTCCTTCGCGGAAGCGCCGCGCGACAGATACACTAAGCGCTCACGACGAGCGCGACGACAGGGAGTGTGAAGTTGGCAAAAACGGGGAAGATTGCCCGGCCCAATACGGGTTCTACTTTGAGGCCTGACCTTTCGGGTCAGATCGAGGTCTTTTCCCTTTTTGAAGTTTTCGAGATGCTCTCTGCAGGCCGCAAGAGCGGCGTGCTCAAGGTCGTCACGACGTTGGGCGAAGGCAAGTGCGTGCTCAATCGCGGCAAGCTCATCTCCGCGTCGATTTTTCGCCTGAGTGACGGCGAAGCGATCATCGAAATGCTCTCGAACCGCAAGGGGTTCTTTGTGTTTTCCGCCGTTCCGCCGAGTGAAGCGAAGGCGGGTCTCGATCTGACGTCTCTGCTGATGGAAACCGTCCGCCTTGAAGATGAGTTCGAGCGCAACTCGGCTTACTATCCCGAAGAAGGCACGCGTCTGGGCCTCAGTGCCCGGGGTATCCGTGTCGTCACCGACGATCTTTCCTGCGGGGCCCCGCAGGTTCTCGAAGTCATCGCCAACAAGCCGCGCATGACGACACCGCAGCTGATGGCGGCCATTCCGCTGGCGTCGCTCAAGATCCGCCTGGCCGTCGCCTGGCTCTCGTCATCGGGGATTCTGGGCGAGTACCACACGCAAGCCATCGTCCTTCAGGGCATCCTGGACACGTGGCATCAGAAGCTTCTTTTCCTGGGCGGCGGTGGTTCGCGCATCCTCTTCGCCACATCGGTCGAAGACGGCCCTCAAGAGATCTTCGCCATGATCTCCGCGATCGCGGCGGATACCCAGGCACCCATGCCCGAGTTGACCCTCCCTCATGATGGGCCCGGCGTGGTTCGTCTGCGTCCGCCTTCAGGCGGTCTCATTTCGATCACCATCCTGCCCATCCACAAGCGGCATCGCAGCACTTTCCAGTCGCTCGCCGCCTCAGCCCAGCTCGTGGCCATGGGCGGTTCGGCGCGCAGCGAAGAAGGTGCGGCGTGGCTCGGTCTCATTCCTGAAACCACGGGGCTCGTCTCCTGGGAAGAGAGCCAGGAGGGCCCGGACAGCCTTCGGGACGCGCTGCGCGACTACGCCGATTCCCGGATGTAGTTCCGGATGGAGCGAAGCGCGTCGCGCGATCGCATCCCGACTTTCTACAAACCACCGGCTCCAGCACGCTTCTCGATCGTATTTCCACGTCAATCCTTCTGCAACACGTGGCATCGCCTTTGCTGTGTACCTCCTCAGCGAGTCATTTTGATCCGCGCTAACCGCTGGTTTCAGGTCGAGGAGATGAACATGTCTTTCGGTATCTATATCGTCGGAGCCATCCTCGCGATTTGCGGCCTCGTTTATGGGGCCAATCTCATGCACGTCCCGGGTCAGTGGATCGTGGTCGGTGCGCTTATCATTCTTGGTCTCGCCGTGCTCAGCGGTGTTCAGAGCACACGTCAGAAAGATCCACCGGCATAGAACGTGACTAAGTACATCGCGGCGTACGTCGCTACTCTCGTCGTGATGCTCGCGTTGGACGGCCTGTGGATCGGCGTTCTCGCCAAATCCATGTACCAGCAAGGCATCGGGCATCTAATGGCGGCGAAGCCTGATCTGAGCGCGGCCGCGCTGTTCTACCTCGTGTACATCAGCGGCCTGATGGTCTTCGCGATTCTTCCGAGCGCGAGCGAAGCCTGGACACGAACAGCGATGACCGCGGGGTTCTTCGGCTTCGTCGCTTACGCCACTTTTGACCTGACCAGTCAGGCGCTCCTGAAAGACTGGCCGTGGAGCGTGACCATCGCGGACCTCATGTGGGGCACCTTTATCAGCGCTACATCCGCCACCGCGGGGAAGCTCGTGTTCGACCGTCTGACGTGACGGCCTGCCGGCCTACGCGATCAAGGTCGGAATGCTCCCGCCGCCCGCCGATACGTTGATCACAGGGTCTCGTGAGACCCGGGTGACCGCGCCGACCGAAGCACCCCCCACGTAAAAGGGATTCGTGTTGACCTTCAGCGACTCGAAGCGAAGCGACCCCTTGTCGTCGAAGACAGGGAACTCTTCCTCGGGGATGGTTACCCGCTCCTGAACGATCCAGCCGCCTTCGTTCACCGCGGTTTCCACGGACGTCCGCCACACGGGGTCAGTGACCGAAGACCCGATGATCACGCTGGCTCCACCGTATCCGTGCGTTGGCTTGAGCACACACGCGTCGCGATGGCTGAGGGTCCACCTGACCAGATCGATGCCCACACCGTCGTGCTCTGTCCGTCGATCCTCGACCTTGCGCGTCCAGGGGACATGCGCGGCGATGAACGCACGCTCGGCGCTCGACAGAAGTCCGGCGTAGCGCTCGTCGGTCAGGATGGCCATGAAGGCCTTGTCTTCCGACAGATAACAGCGAAACGAATTGACGAAGACGCAGAGCGCTCGGCGATAGGCTTCAAAGAAAGCTGGAGCTTCCGTCTCGATGGCGAGCACTTCGGCGATCACGGTTCGGCGGTACACCACATCCACGGCTGCGCCCTCTGCCACGAGGCGATCGTTGACGATCTCCATGTCGCGAGGATCGACCAGGACCGTGGCCAGCCCGCGCCGTTCGAACTCTTCGCGGAGGATCTCCTGGTCGGGCTTGGTGCGCACGGTTCGAAGATCCACGATGGCGACCCGCGGATTGGGAATGCGGGCATGCGACCGAAGCTCTTGCACCAGGGCATCCACGGAGTCCACCGAGTCAGGCGCCCCGCCTTTCATTTGCGCCACCAGCGGGAGCGCGCTGAAGACCTCGGTCATGCGCTCGCTGTAGCCGAAGCCGGCGGGGGCATCCGAGTTGATCTCGATGAAACGCACCTTGCCGTCCACGACGAACCCGTCGACGCGCGAGAGCGAGACGTCGGGTCCCGGCGGATCGAGGCGCAGCAGTTGACGATGACTCTCAGGCGCTCCGAGGAAATCCAGCAGTCGTTCGATGTCGCCATCGAAGACGGTCCGAGCCACTCGTTCTGAGATTCGAATCAGTTGGATGGAGCCTGCGGTCAGGGCGTCCCAGGTTGGACGATCCACGAACTGCGGGCGGAGGAACGTCGGCATGGCGCGTCCGCCGAAGGTGATGCCGCGCGTCTCAAACGCGTCCTGAAGACGACGCCATTGATCGTAGGCGTTGCCCGGATCCTTGCGGACCGCGTCGTTGAATGCGCGCGTTGCTTCGCCTGACACGTGTCTACTCGCTGTCGATCAAGACGGGAATCGCACGGGCCATGCGGAACATGAGGGCACCCGCTGCCATCACGAGGGCCGCTCCCAGGAAGAATGCGGGAGAAGGTGTTAAACCCAGGCGAAGCCAGTCGAGCAGTGCTGCGAAGATGACGCCCGAATAAACGAAGCCGCCGATCTGCGACGCGGGCGCATACGAGTACGCCTTCGTCAGCAGGAGCTGGCCCGCGGTCGCGCTCAAGCCGAGAAGGCCGAGGATCAGCCAAAGCTTGGGGGCAGGGGTCACCCAGAGGAAGGGAAGCGCCGTCGCGGAAAGCGTGGATCCCATGATCGCGAAGTAGATCACGATACGGATCGTCGGTTCCGTTCGGGTGAGCTGCCGGACGCCCGTCTGAGCCACCGCGGAAAGGAGGCCCGCGAGCAGACCGAACACCGCGTACCCCGACATCAGTCCGCTGCCCGGCCGCAGGACCACCATGATTCCGAGAAACCCGAGGCCCAGAGGAAGGGCCAGTCTCAGGGGGAAGGGCTCGCCCAGCCAGAGCGTTTCGACCACCGGGATGAACAGCGGCAGCGTGTAGTTGAGCAGCACAGCGTCGGCCAGACGCAGATGGGAGATCGCGTAGAAGTAGCAGTACATCGATGACAGGCCCGAGACGCCGCGGAAGATGTGTTGCCCAATGTACTTTGTCCGCAAAATCTCGAGACCGCCGCGGAAGACGATGGGTGAGAGCACAAGCAACCCCCCGAAGTTGCGGAAGAACACGACCATTCCGTTGGGGAGCGACACCGCGCAAATCTGAATGCAGGTGCCCATGACCGCGAAAGCAAGGGACGACAGGACCATCGACAAGGCGCCTCGGGCGAGGCTGTTGTTGGGCATCAGGGCGCGGAGGCGCGGGCTTGGGCTGCGAGTGACTGAAGCCCGTTGTACGCCGCGTACTTGTAGGCGTCGCCCAGCGTCGGAATATTGAAAACCATCGCGATGAAGTCGTCGATGCCGCCGCCGAAATGAAGGACGGCCTGCCCGACGTGGATCAACTCCGACGCGTTCTCGCCCACGATGTGAACGCCCAGGAGTTTCTTGTCGGGGCTACGGAACACCAGTTTGATCAATCCCTGCAGATCGCCCACGATCTGACCGCGCGCGTTCCCCTCGTAGGAGGCGCGGCCGACGAGACAGGGAATGCCCTGCCTGGCGCAGCTCTCTTCCGTCTCACCGACCGACGCGATCTCGGGGATCGTGTAAATCGCCATCGGAAGAAGCGGCGACACTCGATTCTTGTAGCCAAGGTCGAACGCATGACACATGGCGACCCGCGCCTGCTCCATGGACGTGGACGCCAGAGCCGGAATTCCGATGACGTCGCCCGCCGCGTAGATGTGAGACGCCGCGGTCTGATAGTTCTCGTTGACTTTGATCTGCCCGCGTTCGTTAGCGACGATCCCCGCTTGTTCGAGTTCCAGGCCGGCGGTGGCGCCCTGCCGCCCGGAGGCAAAGAGCACGCGATCGGCCCATACATCCCCGCAGGACAGACGGAGAAGGACGGAATCCGAGCCCTCATCGAGCACGGTTTCCATCAGAGTGGTCTTCCGAAGAAGGGTCAGGCCAAGGAAATCCATCTGCAGGCGGAGGTGATCGCTGATCTCAGCGTCGACGAACGGAAGCAGTTGCTCGGATGAGCAGACGAGGGTGACGTTGACGCCGAGTGCTTGGAACATCGTGGCGTACTCACAGCCAATCACGCCCGCGCCGATCACCGCCATCGACTTCGGAATCGTGTCCATGTGCAGGATGGTGTCGGAGTCGTAGAGACGCGGATCGTGCGGTGTGTCTTTGGGCCAGACCGGTCGCGAGCCCGTTGCGATGAGGACGACCGGCGCTCGCAGCTTCGCGACCGCAGTGCCATCCAGAGTCACCGCGATGGTGTGGGGATCTATGAACTGAGCGGCGCCCTGAAACAGCGTCACCTTGTGCCGCTCCATGTTCTGGCCGACGAGATCCCGCAGGCTGCGCGTCACCTCGACTTCGCGATGCATGAACTGGGGCACCGTCAGGTTTTCGCGCAGCGTGTAGTCGATCCCGTAGAGCCCGCGCTGGTCGAGACCGGAAAAGTACAGAGCCGTCTCACGAAGGGTTTTGCTTGGAACCGTGCCGGTGTTGATCAGCGCGCCCCCGAGCTGGCTTTGTCGCTCGATCATCGCGACCCGCTTGCCGAAATAGGCGGCCTGAGCCGCACCCTTTTCGCCGGCGGGGCCGGACCCGATGACGATGAGATCGAATTCCTGCGCGTCGTTCACGCGCGCATTCTCTCGCAAACGAACGAAGCCGAGAGCTTTGTCCCAGACGGGGACGCGGCTCTCGGCTTTTGCGACTCGAAACTTCGGGGAGGGGCGGAGTTCCGGGGAGGTCGCTACTTCGCGCTGGGCGCGGGCTTACGGCGCGGTCCGCCCTGGCCCTCGGGACCACCCGGGCCGGGACCGAAGCCTGAACGTCCGCCACGCATGTGCTTCTGCATTTCGTCGAACTTTGCTGCCTGCTCAGGCGTAAGAATCGCCCGGATTTGCTCCATGGTGGCCTTTTGACTGGCTTCGACGCTTCTGCGCGCATCACGCATCGCGAGGGCGGCCTGACCGACGGCCGCAGCATCCGGAGCCTCCGCGTTGAGTGCTGTGTCAAAAGCCCGCTGGGATTCGCCGACCGCCTTCATCAAAGGCTGAATCGTTTCGCGTTCCTTTTCATGGATGGCCTTGATCTGCGTCTTCTGCTCGTCCGAGAGGCCGAGGTGTTCGGCCATCATTCCCATTCCCATTCCCATGGCCGGAGGACCACCAGGGCCGCCGAGTCCGCCTTGGCGACGAGGTCCGCCCTCAGGTGGCTGCGCGGCGGCGATCGAGATCCATCCGAAACTCGCGACCGCGAGAGCCGCGACGGTAAGTGTGTGCTTTTTCATTTCCGATTCCTCAGTCTTTCTTGAAGGCTTAGTGATCGAGGCGTTTTTTTCCTGCCTCTCGAAACATTAGAACGGTTCGCACCTTGCGGAACTGCTAAGAGATCGAGGGTTTCTTCGGGGCTTCTTCGTCTCTGCGCGACCCGCTCAAAATGCCTTCGAAACCGCCCTCGGCACTGTTCCCGAGCGACAGGCTGAAGCCATGGCGCCGAGCGACGTCACGCGCGATGGACAGCCCGAGACCCATTCCGTTTGGCCTTCGGGAGCGCGCTTCCTCGCTTCTGAAGCGGCTTTCGCCGAGTCGCTGAACGTCTCCCTCGGGAACGCCGGGGCCGTCATCGCTGACGCGAAGATCGAACTGATTGCCTTCGACGTCTAGAACCAGCGCGACGTGTCCTCCCGCCTGGTTGTACTGGATCGCGTTGTGGACGAGGTTGTTCGCGGCCTGTTCAATGAGGGTGACGTCGCCCGTGGCCCAGACCGGCGCGGATGGAACGGAGTAGTTGAAATCAACGCCGGTGCTCTCCGCGATGCCGCGATGCCGGATCGCCACCCGCTCAACCAACGCCACCAGATCGACCGGATGCTTTTCGTGAAGGGCCTGGTCCGATTCGAGACGCGCCACGGCCTCCAGGTTCGCGAGCAGGGAAGCGATGTACTGAGTCTCCTGCGCGATCGCGGTCACGGTTTGATCTGCATCTTTGCCTACCGCCTTCTGGCGCAGGCTGGTCACATGACTCAGCAGCACGGAGAGAGGCAGCGCAACGTCATGAGTGGTGTGGGCCACGAAGTCGCGCAGCGCCTTCTCGCGACGTTCCACTTCGCCGAGGTGCGCGCGCACCTCGGCCGCCGCTTCGTTGAAAGCGTGGCCGAGCTCGGCGATCTCGTCGCCTCCGCTGACGGGAACGGCGGTTTCGTACCGTTTGGCCGCCGCGCCGCGCACTTCGGTTGCCAGCTGACGAATGCGGGCCACTGGCTTCGCGAGCGCCAGCGAGAGCACAAAAGCGGGAGCGCCGATCAGAAAGAGCGCGCCGACGATGAGCGAGGTGAAGGAGTTGAAAGAGGGCGGTGTCGGCATGACTGCGAGCGCGTACGTGCAGGCGCCTCCTGTCCAGGGCGTCGCAATCGCGCCGAAGAAACCGCCCGCGTCTCGACCATTCACGAAGGGCTCACCCGATCTCAGCGTCAGCTTCGCGGCTTCGGGGAAGGGGGGGCCGCCGAACGGACGTGGCTTGAAGTCGGGGTCGTAGAAGTAGACGCGGGTCATGCGCGGGCCACCGAACAGTCCGCCCCCAAAGCGTCCCGTGAAGGAATCGCGTTCGCCAGGCGGCAGACCTCCGCCTCTCGGGCCGAATTCCCGATTTGGGCCGTCCTGGGGCCGAGGCCAGGCGGAACCGGGCTCGTGGGGCGGCTCTCCGAGGGGGCCGGGCGTGGCACCCCCGGGTTCAGGCACACGAGGTCCTGGGCCGAAGCCCTCGCCGCGACGCCCGAATCTCTCGAAGTCCCGACCCGCCTCGCAGATCTCCCGGTCCATCGAGTTCACGCGGCCTTCGATGGAACTGTGAATCGCGGACTCGGCCGCGAACCGGATGGCGATGTCGCGCGCGATCACGCTGCCAAGCAGAATAGCGAGACCAGATCCCGCGATGGCCAGAAGCAATCGGGTGCGGAGCGACATCGCCCGAAGCTTAGGCGGGACGAGGACCACGAAACGGTTACGTCGCGAGGAGTCGGTAGCCGACGCCCCACACTGTGGCGATGCGCCCGCCTTCACTTCCCAGCTTCTTGCGGACGCGGGAGAAGTGGACGTCGAGGGTGCGGCTGGTGCCTTCGCGATCCGGATCCAGCACGCGGTCGACCAGCGACTGGCGCGTGATCGCGGAACCGAGGCGCTGCGCGAGTGCTGCGAGCAGGTCGAACTCGATGCGGGTGAGATCGACCTTCTGACCGGCGTTTTCGACCACGCGGGCGTTCACGTCGATGCGCAGCGCGCCGGTTTCGATCACATCCGTCGCGTGCAGCAGCGGACGGCGCAGACGGGCCTGGATGCGGGCGAGCAGCTCTTCGGGCCAGAACGGCTTGGTCACGTAATCGTCCGCACCAAGCGCCAGTGATCGAACCTTGGTGGAGGTTTCGTTGCGCGCGGAAAGAACCAGCACGGGTGTCTCGGCGGTCTCGCGATAGATCTTCAGGATGTCCAAGCCGTGGGCGCCCGGAAGCATCAGGTCCAGCACGATGAGATCGAAGTCCTTGGGCTCGGCGTCGAGCGCGCTCGATCCGTCGCGGAGCCAGGTGACCTCGAAGCCGTCGCGGGCCAGGTGGCTGACGATCTGATCGCCGAGGTTTTTGTCGTCTTCAACCAGGAGAATTTTTGAGCTCATGATCTTTCGCCGCCGAGCTTGCCCCAAGAACCTTAAGTCAGCCTGAAGGTCAGATTAGAGTTCAGGGGAAATGATCCGCCCGTCCGTCGTCCTCGTGCGCCCGGAGAATGGCGCGAACATCGGATCCGTAGCCCGGGTCATGAAAAACACCGGCCTCTCTGACCTTCGCCTGGTGGATCCTTCCGACTGGCGCACGATCGAGACTTGGCGCACGGCCTGGGCCTCCCAGGAAATTCTTGAGAACGCTCGCGTTTACAAGACGCTTGATGAAGCTCTCAAGGGATCGACCATGGCTCTGGCGCTGTCCGGTCGCGACGACAAGGTCGCGGTTTTGGATGTGCGCGAAGGCGTGCGCCAACTGGGCACGGCACCCACCGGTGCCTCGACCTGTCTGGTCTTCGGACCCGAGCAGAGCGGACTCACGTTCGAGGAGATGGCGCTGTGCGGACGGCGCGCCTCGATTCCATCCCATCCCGCCCAGCCTTCTTTCAATCTCTCCCACGCGGTCGGCATCACCGCTTACGAATGCTTTCGTCTGGAGCCTTCACCCCGGCGTGAACACATCCTTTCTTACGACGAGCGGCAGAAGCTCGCCGAGGAAATGGAAATCGGCCTGCGTGCGGTGGGCGCTATTCGCAAGGAGAAGGAGCGCTACAGCCGGCTCTTCAAAGGCTTTCTCACCAGCCTGGACCTTTCCGTGGCAGATGCCCGGTGGATGCGCTTTCTCGGCTATTGCATGGAGCGCGCCGCTCGCGACGCGGGGTACAAGGGGTGAGCCAGGTGTTTGAAGACGTCAAGAAGCATGATGGCGGAGTGCTCGACCTTCCCGACCTCAAGTTCCGCGAGTTGATCTTTATCGGCGCGCTTAAGCGCACCGACGACGGGGTCAGCGCCGAGAGAGCCGAGGTCGAAGTGGATCACACCCGCCCGATGCCGCCGTTTCGGGAAGAGGGCCTCTTTCCGAGAGGCTCGCGCTTCACGGTTGAGCGCAAGAATGGCCGCGCCTATTTCACCCGAGTCGAATAGATATAATCATCCAACGGGAACTTTGTGTTTCCAACAAGATAACCAAGCGCCCGCCCGATTCCATGCAACCGAGGACCCTCTCCCGCTCTCAACACATTCTGTCCCGCAAGCAGATCGATCCTGACGCTTTGCGGGTGCTGTATCGGTTAAAAAGTTCGGGCTTCAAGGGTTTCCTGGTGGGCGGTGGCGTCCGCGATCTTCTTCTCGGCCGCAAGCCGAAAGACTTCGATATCGCGACCGACGCGTCCCCCCAGCAGGTGAAGAAGCTGTTCCGCAACTGCTTCATCATTGGCCGGCGTTTCCGTCTTTGTCACGTGCGCTTCGGCCAGAAGGTCGTGGAAGTCGCGACCTTCCGTCGAAAGGCCGAGCCCGAAGAGGGCGACACCATAGTTCGGCGCGACAACACCTTCGGCACGCCGGAAGAGGACGCTTTCCGTCGCGATTTCACGATCAACGCGCTGTTTTATGACATCGCGGATTTTTCGATCATCGACTTCGCCGGCGGGATCGCAGACCTGGAAGCCAAGCGCGTCAGCGTGATCGGCGATCCGGACGAACGTTTTCGCGAAGATCCCGTGCGCATGTTGCGCGCCGTCGCCATCGCCTGCCGGCTCGGTTTCCGCATTGCTCGCGAATCGCAGGAAGCGATCCGGGCCCGCCGCGGCGAGATCGTGAAGAGTTCGCATGTTCGGATCCTCGACGAGATCTACAAGATCCTTCGGCAGGGTGCATCGCGCAAGACCTTCGAGCAGCTTCACGCGATCGGGCTTCTGGCCTACATCTTCCCCGAGGCGCACAAGTCTTTGAGTCGGGGCGAAACCGGGTTGCTGGACTGCCTCGACATCCTGGATGCCTACCGCAACCGAACCGGCAAGGATGATCTCTCGAACGCGATTCTGATCGCTCATCTTTTGCCCCCGCTCGGCATTCCGCTCTCCAGTGGTTTGCGCGCGACCAATAGGCGCCGCCCCTTTGTTGACGTCGACGGTCCGCGTGACTTCCAGGAGGACCCGGAGCAGGATCCTCCCACGATCGAAGTGGGAGAGGGCGCGATCGACGACACCGACGTGGTCGCCGAAATGGTCGAGTTGGACGAAGATGTCGATCTCGGTCGCGTGTCTCCCGACACCCAGGTCGAATCGTCGATCAGTCTCCCGTTCGCGCGCCGCGACATTGAACGACTTGGTTTGCTCGCCGCAGTTGGCTCGAAGCTTCATCGCGTCGACCTGCCTCCCAATACCGAACGCAATCTCGCCCGCAAGCCGTATTTCCATGAAGCCTTGCTGCTCGCCGAGATTCACGGCCTCGATCCTGCGATCGTCCAGCATTGGCGCGATGTTGAAGCAACCGCCGGCTCAGCACCTCCGGAAGAGTTTGAGCCGAAGCACCCGCCCCGGATTCCAGGCGCTCCGAAAAGTGATCTTCCCTCAGACCCGGTTCGTCGTCCGGTCCATCGCCGCGGACGTCGACGTCCGGGCAGCAAGCCGCGGGGCCCCGCCGCATAGCCACAACCAGAACGGAAACGAAGACATGGCCAAACTCAAGGCGTTGAAGAAGACGGAAGTGGTAAAGCGACTCAGCGAACTGGAAGGCTGGACACTGTCGCGCGAAGCTCTTCGCTGCCAGTTCCGCTTCGAGACCTTCAAGAAGGCCATCCAGTTCGTGAACAAGGTGGCCGACATGGCCGAGGCCGCCGACCATCATCCGGACATCGACATCCGGTACAGCCTGGTCAAGCTCGCGCTCTCCACTCATGACGCCAAGGGCATCACTGAAAAAGACTTCGCCCTTGCCAAAGCCATCGACCGCCGAAGCGTCTCCCGGAAGACGGTTTAAGCTTCGCGCACTCCACTGACGACGACGAACGTTTCCGGTCTTTTTTTCACCCCAACGGAGGGGGAATCATGTTTCATTTTGTTCCAGTCCTGACCCTGCTGCTTGCGAACCCAGCCAGCGGCGACACCGCGCCAGTCGTTCCCTCGCTAAAGGAAACCACTGCGAAAGTCGTGGCCTCCACCGACGCGAAGGCCACCGAACCGGATGATCTGGCGTCCGGCAACGTGAAGGTGGTCCATGAAGACGGCTCTACGACGCTGACTCTGGACAACGCCCAGATCTCGCTTTCGAACCGGCTGCAGTTTCGCTTCATCGATGAGATCCCCGCCGACAACGTCCGTCTTCCCGGCACGACGGCCGACGGCCAGGCGAAACCCTCGTTCCGGATTCGTCGCGCCAAGACTTCGCTCGAAGGCTGGGCATGGAGGAAGGAACTGACCTTCGAACTTCAGCTTTCCTGGGCCGGTCCGGAAGCCGGAACGTCCACCCAGACCCCCCTCGAAGACGCGGTCTTGACCTACGACGCCTCCAAGAAAGGTTCGTTCAAGATCAGCATCGGGCAGATGAAAGTGCCCCTTGGTCGTCAGGAAATGACGACTTCCAGCAAGCTCATGTTCGCCGATCGTTCGTTGTTGAATGGCGAATTCACCCGTGGTCGCGACGTGGGTATCCAGTTGAGCGGACGCGTTGCGAACGACAAGGTCGAATATTTCGCCGGAGCCTTCAACGGAAACTCCGCCAGTCGTGGCGCGAACGACAACACGAAGTTCCAATACAACGCCCGGGTGAGCATCGAGCCGTTGGGCAAGGTTGGCTATGGCGAAAGCGCCTTTGACGGATGGGACAAGCCGCTCCTCGCCATCGCGGGCCAGTTCGAAAACAACGATCTCAGCGGCGCCACGAACC
>JBDTQB010000037.1:0-20875 GCA_039932395.1 Vicinamibacteria bacterium
AGTCGCTCCCTAAACTTTCACCCTCGGTGTCTCACGCGTGTTGACACGTTCCGGACCGGGCTTTTTGCGGGCCGACCGGAGAAGGGCGATTTCAACAAGTACATCGACTACATGAACGCGCAGCTTCGCGAGCTGTTGACCAACTACGGACCGATCGGCGGCATCTGGTTCGACGGCTGGTGGGATAAGCCGGAAGCAGCATGGCGTCTCGAGGAGACGTATGCGCTGATTCACTCCTTGCAACCCGCGGCCCTCGTCGGCTCGAACCACCATCGCAAGCCATTCCCAGGCGAAGACTTTCAGATGTTTGAGAAGGATCTGCCCGGAGGTAACAGCGCAGGCTTCAACGACAAGTCGGAGATCGGCGAGCTACCGCTCGAGATGTGCGAAACGATCAACAACTCGTGGGGCTACAACAAGAACGACGGCCGCCACAAGAGCACACGCGATCTGATCCGGCTGCTGGTCAAGGCCTCGGGCGCCGACGCGAATCTGCTCTTGAACGTCGGACCCAAGCCGGACGGAACGATCCAGGCTGAACATATCGAACGCCTGAGCGAGGTCGGAGCCTGGCTCACCAAGAACGGCGAGACGATCTACGGCGCGCGCGGTGGCCCGATGTCGGCGAGGCCCTGGGGCGTCACCACGCATAAGGGCGACAAGATCTTTGTTCACATCCTCGACTGGAAGGATGCGGCACTCGCAATCCCCCGTCCCGACCGGCCGGTGAAGAGCGCGTCGTACTTCAAGGACGGCAGACCCGTCGCCTTCACCTTCGAGAAAGACGCTCTCGTGTTGCACCTTGATCCGGGTGCTTTGGATCCAATCGAAACCATCATCGCCCTCGAACTGGGCCGCTGACGCAGTTACCAAAGGAGTGATTCGATGCTCAAGGTCGCACCGATAGCCGTAACCGTAGCCATTGCACTCACCGCGATCGCCGCTCCAACAGTTTCCGCCTCCGATGGGCTGGCCCTGACACCCCCCATGGGGTGGAACAGCTGGAACAAATTCCAGTGCAATGTCAGCGAGAAGCTCATCCGCGAAACCGCCGATGCCCTCGTCACGAGCGGCATGAAAGACGCCGGCTACCAGTACATCGTCATCGATGACTGCTGGCAGGTGAAGCGCGACGGGACCGGCAGGATCGTGGCCGATCCCGAGCGGTTCCCTTCGGGAATGAAGGCGCTCGCCGACTACGTTCATTCAAGAGGACTGAAGTTCGGTCTTTACTCCGACGCCGGAACCGAGACCTGCGCCGGCCGCCCCGGAAGCAAGGACCATGAGGTCATCGACGCGAACACTTACGCGGAGTGGGGTGTCGACTATCTAAAGTACGACTGGTGCAAGACCGACGGGCAGGACCAGCGCGAGTCCTACGGCCGCATGAGCCGGGCCCTTCGCGCCACGGGGCGGCCGATCGTCTTTTCGATGTGCGAGTGGGGAGGGTCGAAGCCGTGGACCTGGGCTCCCGGGGTCGGTCACCTCTGGCGCGCGACCGGCGACATTCAGGACTGCTGGGACTGCAACAAGGAATGGGGCGGCATGGGTGTTAGTCACATCATCGATCTCGTGGCCGACCTCTATCCCTACGCCGGCCCGGGCCACTGGAACGACCCCGACATGCTGGAGGTTGGCAATGGCGGTCTCACTATTCCCGAGAGCCGGGCGCACTTCTCTTTGTGGGCCCTCATGGCGGCGCCCTTGATCGCGGGCAACGACATCGCCCACATGACGCCTGAGGTGAAAGAGATCCTGACTAACACCGAAGTTATCGCAGTCGACCAGGATCCTCTCGGCGTGCAGGGACGAAAGGTTCTGGACGGCGGTCCCCATGAGGTCTGGATGAGGCTGCTCGCAGATGGAGGCAGGGCCATCGTCTTGTTCAACCGCGGCAATACGGCCATGCCGATTCGATTCAAGTTCGAGGACATCGGCCTCGCCCCAACGCAGTCGGTCCGGGTGCGCGACCTCTGGACGAAGAAGGATCTGCCGGAGGCCAAAGCCAGATTCGAGGCCAAAGTGGCTCCTCACGATGTGGTCATGCTACGAATCACACCCACCGACCGATAGGCAGCCTCGATCTCTCTTGAACAAGCTCGTCCTTACCCGGGTCGCCTCAACCTGGAAGATTCTGTCCGCAGTATCCAAGCCCCGGGCTCCCGCAATCGCAACTGCGTGGATCACACGTCACCTGGCGCGGATGCAGGCCGTACTCGGCACCACCACGCCGCAGCGGGTCGCGGACGCCGCGCAGGGATCGGACATCCCACCGACCCGCGCCGAGCGGTACGAATTACTCCGCGCGGCCGGCTACCGCGTTCCGTAGATCAGCGTCCCAAGGCTAACCGTGCAGAGCGGCCGTGTCAGGCGCGAGATGGATGGTTGCTTACAGATCGATGGCCACGACCTCATGGGCACGGATCGACGGGACTCTCAGCTCGAGCCAGCCTCCCGATTGATGGAACGCCGGCGCTGCATCGCTGACCAGCAGGCGGACCTTCAGTGCGGCGCGGCCGTCGGGCAGGCGCACGCGGACTCGTTGTTCACCGACCGGTAGCAGCTCGCGAACCGGGCCCTTCATCAGCATCGGGTTCGTGAGGTTGACCAGATGAACGGTCAGCGATTGCTTCTGCCGCCACACCGTGACGTCCAGCACTCCAGGACCGGTGACGGTCACCGGCGGCTCTTCGTTCGTGGCCCAGGTCACCGCGTTGCGCATCAGCTTGAAGTGGTCGACGGACAGAACTTCCCAGAAGGTGCGGTCGATGTCCCATGGGAAATAGGCCACGCGCCCCTCTCCGACCTGGCGAAGGAAGACCTGCGGAATGTCCGTCTTCGGCTGACGGACGTAGACCTTCTCCATCGGGAGGTCGGGATACGACGGGATCAGAGTAACCGGCGGGTTCGGGAACGGCGCCTTCGCTTTGACTTCGAGTTGCCAGACACCGTGAATGATGCGCGGCGCGTCATCGAGGCCGAGCAGAAGGGGATGTCCCCGAGCCGTCTCGTGCTCCAGACGAAGGTAGGCGTTGTGCACGGGTCCGTCCAAGCGACGAACGAACGAAACGCCGAAGAGGTCTTCGAGGCCGAAGCTGTTGCGCGGACGTCCCGACTCGTCGTAGAGCGATGTTTCGTAAGTGGCCACGAGGCCCCCACCGCGCCGTACGAATTCCCCCAATTGCGCGCACTGAGCATCGGACAGCGCCGCCGTGTTGGGCAGGATGAGCGCCTTGAATGCCGCAAGGTGTGCCTGATCGAGCAGGCGATCGTGGACCATCTCAAACGGCACGCGGGCTTCGATGAGTGCCTGGTACCAGCCCAGGGCAGGATCCTCGATCCGGTCTCGAAGGTGATCTCCGCTGCCGCCGTAGAACCAGGCGCTCTGCTGCGAGTAGACGAGGCCCACGCGGGCCAGAGGCCGTTCGTTGCGCAGATAGCGTTCGGCGCCGTGACACCACGAGTAAATCTCCTCGACGGGCTTCAGCCAGCGCGGATCGTGGATGGCGCCGGCGAACTTCGAGAACCACGGACGCATGCCGTTGGCCACGAGATCGGCCACCCAGAGCCGAATCTCGTCGGCACTCTGCACGGAGTCCTTCCAGCGATAAGGCTCCTCAACGCCGACGCTGAAGAGTCCGGCCACGGGCTTGGAGCCGAGGGTCGCGCGGTACTCCTTCGCATTCATGCCGATGGCCCAGGGCGCCATCAACCCGTGACGCGCCTGACGATCAGCCGCCATCATCGGGGCCATCTCGCCGACACGCTTCATGTCGAGCCGGCTGGTTGCACCTCCGCCCGTGTTAGGGATCACGCAGGCGTCGGGGTTGATCTTGCGCACCTCGGAGTCCCAAAGCCGCCAGAGTTCGAAGAGCCTCTGCTGCCGCCAGGCGAGATAGTCACGCTGCGCTCTATCGTCTGCATTCGTCGTGCGCGGCAGATCACGCCCCGTGGCATCGTGAAAGTTCCGAAGGCAATGCGCGCAATAGCACATGCCCGAGCCTTCCCAGCGATTGATGAAGATGCCGTCAACGCGGTAGCGCGCCACGATCTCGCGCGTCACCTCAGTCATGAAGTCGAAGTTGTACGGTCCGAGGCCGCAGGTGACCCACATCTCCGGCGAGGCCCAGTGACGGCGCGGCTTGCCATCAGCGCCCACCGCGATCCAGTCGGGGTGTGCGGCCTGCACGTCGTCATAGGTCGCGTGCGGATCCGTGCGGGCCAGAACAACCATGCCGAGCTTGCGGCAGCCCGCGATCAGCTCGCCCAGCACGTCGCGATCGCCGAGCCAGGCGCTCTTGTGGTGAAAGGGGACTTGAGTCGGGTAGTACGCGACGCAGCCGCCCGCGCTGAGGCAGACCGCATCGGAATGCGTGCGCTTGAAGTAGTCGAGCCAGAAAGCGGCGTCGAATTTCACAGGGTCGTCTTCGACCAGCGTGAGCTGGGCCCAGCGCATCGGGCGGTCGATCCACGAGGGCGCTGTGGCAGGCGGATGGTTTGAAGCACCACCGGTCACGGTTTGGTCGCCCGTGGTGGGCCAGGTCACGCCGCCCAGACCGACTGAGGCGCTCACGAGGGCTCCGGCTTTCAGGAAGCGGCGGCGCCTTGGTGCGGTTGGCGATGCTGGGTCAGGCGATTCTTTCGGCCCGTCGTTCACTGGCGGAGCTTACGCCTGCCCGTTGAGCGTCGGATCGTTCCGACTACTTGAGAAGCTCCGCGAGCTTGTCCTTCACCGCTCCGCCCCAGATGTCGTAGCCCTTGGCGATGGGGTGCAGATTGTCCGGCCTGAACGTCTCCGGCAGCAACTCACCCTTCTCGTCGAGGAACTTCGCGCTGATGTCCAGGAAGAAAACGTGGCGCTGATCGTCGAGCCGGGCGATGATCCGGTTGGCTTCCGCGATCTTGTCGCGTACTGGATCCCCGGGTGTGCCGCGCGGGAAGATCGCCAGGAGCAGGATCTTCGCGTTGGGGAAGTCGTTCCGCATCTCGAGCACGACGGCGCCCACGCCCTCGGCGATCTCGGGCCCGGTGTTCCCCTGGTTGTTAGTGCCGATCATCAGCATGATCGCCTTGGGCTGAAAGCCCTGGCCTTCACCGTTCTTGAGACCCCACAGCACTCCCTGCGTCGTGTCGCCGGAAATGGCGAAGTTCGCGGTGCGAATCGCGCCGAAGTACTTGTCGAACATCGCCTTGTTCGCGTCGCCCTGCACCCAGAAGTCGGTGATCGAGTCGCCGTCGAGCAGCAGGTCGATGTTGCCCTGCTTCGCCATCGCGACGAAGCCTTCGTGCCTCGGCCCCCGCCGCGGCACGGTCTGCGTGAAGGTCGCCGCCACGTTCATGCGTGCCGGCTGCAGCAAGAGGAGTGGTCCGAACTTCTTCAACAGATCCTTGCTCGAAGACTGATCGCCGTCGATGAACCGCTGCACGGCCGCGTTGACCTGCGCGCGCTCGTCAGGCGATGGCCGGGGAATCGTCACCTCGGGTGGCACCGGCGCCGATGGACCAGGAATGACGGGCGCAATGACAGCAGGAGCAGGCCCTTGTGGCGCGGTCGCGGGCACTGGGGCGGCCGCGCCCTGGGTAGCGGCTGGCGTGGCCTTGGCCGGCGCGGCTGGCTGCGCTTGTGCGAATGCGACTCCGGTCCAGGCTGTTACACAGGCGACGGCCCAGACCCCAACTGACTTGGACATCGATCGACTCATGCTCTTCGGTCCTTTCGCGACTGCGTCTGTATTGATCTTTGGGTCAGTGGCGCGCCGGTGGCTTGATCTCGGCGATCTTCTGCTTCGGGACAAGCGCTCGGGCTTCCTTTTTCACCACCAGTTCCTTGGGCAGCGAGAAAGAGGCGGTCTGGCGGATGTCTGCGGAGGACGCGCCGACCTTGACTTCATATTTACCCGACTCGGCAACCCACGCCGAGAGAGTTGGGTCGAACGAGGCGAGACTGCGCGGATCGAGCACGAACTCGAGGGTCTGGGTCTCGCCGGGCGCGAGCAACTTCGTCTTGGCGAAGCCCTTCAGTTCCTTCGCGGGCTTGTCGAGCGACTTCTCAGGCGCGGTCAGATAGAGCTGTGCCACTTCCCTACCCGCGACCTTGCCGGTGTTCTTTACGTCGACGGTCACCACCAGCCTCTTGTCGAAAGTCAGAGCACTCAGCTTCGGGGTCGCGTAATCGAAGGTTGTGTAAGAGAGCCCGTAACCGAACGGATAGGCGGCCTTGACCCCGAAGGTGTCGTAGTAGCGATAGCCGACGTAAATGCCGTCCTCATACGTGATGGTGGACGGCTTGGGACTCTGGAACGGCCCCGGAGGTCCCTCCGGGACGGGCGCACCCGGAATCTCCTGACCGGGGAAAGTCTTCGCCGAAGGCACGTCCATGTAGTCCATCACGAAAGTAGCGGCGAGCTTGCCCGAGGGATTCACCTTCCCGCTCAGGATGTCCGCGACCACGTTCCCGACCTCCTGCCCGCCCTGCCATGCGAGCAGGATCGCGTCAGGCTGGTCTCTCCAGCTCGCGGTCTCGATGCTGCCTCCGATGTTCATCACGACGATCGACTTCTTTCCCTTGGCCTTGAAGGCAGCGGAGACCTGCTGAATCATTCGGCGCTCGGCCTCCGTGAGCTTGAAGTCGCCTTCAGTGTTAGTGCGATCGCGACCCTCGCCCGCGTTCCTGCCGATGGTGACGACGCCGACGTCCGACAGTTCGGCCATACTGGTCACGAGGTCGTTCGGGATGTCCATCTCCGCGATCGGCACGAACCGGAAGAGTCCACGACCGGGTACCGCCGGCCGCCCCGCCTTAACCAGCTTCAGGTAGGTGGAATAGACCGAAGCGAGATCGGCGTTCACCTGGTAGCCCGCGCCGCTTAAGCCCTGCGCGATGGAAACGGTGTAAGCCTTATTGACGTCGCCGCTGCCCGTGCCGCCGGCGAAGGTCTCGTAGGTTGCGTTGCCGAACGCCGCCACCGTCTTTGTCTGGGGACCGAGCGGCAGCGCGGCCCCGGCGTTCTTGAGCAGGATCATGCCCTCGCTCGCCGCCTCACGCGCCACCGCGGCGTGCGCCTTGAGGTCGGGCTTGTTCGAAAACGCGTAGCCCTTGTAGCGAGGAGTCTCGGCCAGACCATTCAGGATTCTCTCGACGTTCGCGTCCAGAAGCTTCACGTCGAGCTTGCCTTCCTTGACCGCCTTCACGATTGTGTCTCGCTGGGCCGGACGGCCGGGCATGATGAGATCGTTTCCGGCCGCCATCTGGGCGATCGGGTCCTTGCCCCCGCCCCAGTCCGTCATCACCAGGCCCTTGAATCCCCAGTCTCCCCGGAGGACGCTGGTGATCAGGTCGCGGCTCTCCGATGTGTAAGTGCCGTTGATCAGGTTGTAAGACGTCATGATCGTCCAGGGTTGCGCGTCCTGCACCGCGATCCGGAATCCCTCCAGATAGATCTCACGGAGGGCTCGCTCGCTGACGTTAGTGTCGAGGGCAGTGCGCGCGGTCTCCGCGTTATTGGCGGCGAAATGCTTGATGGAGGTCCCGACACCTTGCGACTCGACACCGTTCACCATGGCCGCCGCCATCTTGCCGGTGAGAAGCGGGTCTTCCGAGTAGTACTCGAAGTTGCGGCCGCAGAGTGGATTGCGCTGGATGTTCATGCCGGGCGCCAGGAGAACGTCGACGCCGTATTCGAGGACCTCGTTGCCCATGGCCTTCCCCACTCTGGTCACGAGATCCGGGTCCCACGTCGAGGCGAGCAAGGTCCCCACCGGGAAGCCCGTGGCGTAGTAGGTGTTCTGGTCGCTCGGACGGGTGGGGCTGATGCGCAGACCGGCCGGCCCGTCGGCGAGTACCGAGTTGCCGATTCCGAGGCGGGGCACGGCATAGGTGGTTCCGGCTGCGCCCGGAACGAGACGTTGCGTTGCGCCGAGGATTCCCGTGACCGGAGGCGTGTTGGGAGCGGACGCTGCAGCCGGAGAGGCGGCCGGCGCGCCAGGAGCTCCGGGCCCAGGAGGTGGGCCGAAGCCGCCTCCGCCTTCTCCGACGACCAGAGCGGCTTTCTCTTCCAGGGTCATGGCGGCGACTACGCTCTTGATCTTGGCCCTATCGAACTTCGCGGGAGCCGCCGCGGGAGCCTGAGCCGCAGAGGCCGCGGTACTCGCAGCTAGAAGCCCAACAAAGAAATGACGGGCTCGGAAGCGGGTTCCACGATCTGGCTGGCTCGTTCGGTTCATAACTGTCTTTCTTGTGTTTGAGACCTACGGGTTCGACGCCATCCCGGCGAGTCGCTGACGAAGGCACGCGCCGGCTATCGGGCGACGACGACGACAGGTTGATCGTACCCTGCCCCGCCGTAGACATAGGCGATGATTCTCGCGATTCACGCGAAAGTGCAATCGGGCCACTCAATAGCGATACGATTCGGGCCGCATCGCTGCGCGGTAAGGAGGAATTATGTTTCGACTCGACGGCAAGATCGCAGTCGTTACCGGTGCTGGCTCTGGCATCGGAAGGGCCATCGCGCTGCTGCTCGCCCGGCAGGGAGCATGGGTCATAGCCCTGGACCTGGGTGAGGACGCGGCGCGTGCCGCCGCCAGGGCGATCGCCGAGGCCGGCGGCCAGGCGGAAGCGAGAGCCTGTGATGTCGGCGACGCCGAGGACGTCAGCGCGAACTTCGACGCGATCGTCGCGGCGCATGGGCGTGTCGACATCCTGGTCAACTGCGCCGGCATCGCCCACATCGGAACGCTTGCGACCACCAGCGAAACCGACTTCGACCGCGTCTATCGGGTCAACGTGAAGGGCGTGTTCTTGTGCTGCCGCGCGGCGATTGAACCGATGCTCAAACAAGGCGGCGGCGTCATCTTGAACATGGCGTCGACGGCGGCCCACGTCGGGATCCCCGACCGCTTCGCCTACTCGATGACCAAAGGCGCCGTGCACACGATGACGATGTCGATCGCCGCGGACTACATGAAGACGATCCGTTGCAACTGCCTTTCGCCGGCGCGAAT
Source organism: Vicinamibacteria bacterium (assembly GCA_039932395.1). Lineage (GTDB taxonomy): Bacteria > Acidobacteriota > Vicinamibacteria > Fen-336 > JAGNNV01 > JAGNNV01. Next base: position 9,004 of record JBDTQB010000037.1, read on the forward strand.
CCACACGCCGTTCGTGGACGGATTCATCGCCAAGAACTACCCGGGGCGCGAACCCGAGATGTTCAAGAGACTTTCCGAGGCTCAGCCCATCGGCCGGATGGGCACGCCCGAAGAGGTCGCCTTTCTGGCGCTCTATCTCTGTTCCGACGAGTCGTCGTTCGTCACCGGTCAGGCCTTTCCTATTGATGGTGGAGTCCTTGTCACATGAGATTGATTCGCTTTGGTGAGCCCTTTCGCGAGCGGCCCGGCGTGCTCTTGCAAGACGGGGTGCGGCTCGACGTCTCCGCTGCCGTGCCGGACTACGACGAGGCCTTCTTCGGCGATGACGGTCTCGAGAGGCTCGGCCGCTGGCTCGAATCCAACACCGATACGGCGCCGCGCGTGGACGCGAGCGTTCGGCTCGGACCGCCGGTGCGTCGGCCCAGCAAGCTCGTCTGTATCGGTCTCAACTATCGAGACCATGCGGCGGAGACCGGCGCCGAGATCCCGAAGGAGCCGATCATCTTCTTCAAGTCCACCACGGCTCTCGTGGGTCCGAACGATCCGGTCGTGACGCCGCGCGGATCGACCAAGCTCGACTGGGAGGTTGAGCTCGCGGTCGTGATCGGCAAGGAAGCGCGCTACGTCACGGAGCAGGCCGCACTTGCCTACGTCGCCGGCTACGCGCTCCACAACGACTATTCCGAGCGCGCGTTCCAGCTCGAGCGTGGCGGCCAGTGGGTCAAGGGAAAGAGCTGCGACAGTTTCGCCCCACTTGGACCCTTCCTCGCGACCAGGGACGAGATCTCGGACCCGCAGGCACTCTCGATGTGGCTGGCCGTCAACGGGACCATGCGCCAGCGCGGCAGCACCAGCACGATGATCTTCGATGTCGCGTCGATCGTCAGCTACCTGAGTCAGTTCATGACGCTCTTGCCGGGCGACGTGATCAGCACGGGCACGCCTCCGGGGGTCGGGATGGGCATGAAGCCCGTGCCGCAGTACCTGAAGCTCGGGGACGTGGTGGAACTGGGAATCGAGGGTCTGGGGGAATCACGCCAGGAGGTCGTGGCCTCACGCTAGAGCGTCGCGGTCAACGGCACACCGAGGGTCTGCGTTTGCTTCGAGGGGGTCGATTGGAGTTAGAGTGGGAGTTCGACCCATGTTGAAACTATTGCGCATTGCAGTTGTCGCGGTTTCAGTTGGCCTTGGCGTCACCCTGGCATTGCTTGGCCAAGCCTCGGACACCGTCGTGCTTGCTCAAGGCGCTACTTCAAGCAAGCCGGTGGCGCGTCGCCTCGATTCCACGGCGGCAGGCGCGCTCCTCTTCAAGACGAACTGCGTGGAGTGCCATGGTGAGCGGGGTGTGGGCTCCGACACGGGCCCGGCCCTCAATACCGGCGGGTTCATGCACGGCGGAGATGATGCGCATGTCTCCCGGAACATTCGCAATGGTATCGACGGCACCGGCATGGAGCCGCACACGCTCACCGATGAGGAGACACAGCAACTCATCTCCTACATAAGGAGCCTGTCGGGCGACGCGCGCGACCGCAATTTCGCGACTCAGTATTGCGTGGGCTGCCACAATGACCGGGCGAAGACGGGCGGTCTCTCCCTCCAGAACCTCTCGCTCACGACCATTCCCGCACACGGCGCGGTGTGGGAGAAGGCGCTGCGAAAGGTGCGCTCCGGTGAGATGCCGCCCATAAATGCGGTAGAGCAACCTGAGCCCGCGAAAGCTCTTGCGTTCGCCGAGCTGCTCGAGACCACTTTGGATCGCGCCGCGACGGTCCGCCCTAATCCCGGGCCTACGCTTGCCCACCGCCTGAATCGCGCCGAGTACAGCAACAGCGTGCGCGATCTGCTTGCGGTGGATGTCAAGCCCGGCGAATGGCTCCCGGTCGATGACTCGGGCTACGGTTTCGACAACATCGCGGCCGTCCTCTCCACCTCGCCCACCCTGCTCGAGCGCTACATGTCCGCGGCCCGGAAGATCAGTCGTTTGGCGGTGGGCGACCTCACGCTGAAGCCCTACGAGGAGTTTTACAGCGCGAAGGTCCTTCCTGGGCAGACCACGCGGAACGAGCAACTCAGCGACGACTTGCCGTTCGGATCGCGGGGCGGCATTTCGGTCGAGCACTATTTCCCGGTCGACGGCGAGTACAAGATTGTCCTGCGGCGCACCAACAGCGACGAAGCCATCAATGCTGACTTCACGGTTACGAAGTTTGTTCCGGCGGGCCTGCATATGGTCGGAGCGACGTCGCCGAGGGACAACTTAAAGCCCGAGAACGAAGGGACCGATCGCCGCCCGCCGAAGCCAGATTCCTCCCAGCAGCGCATCCTCGACCTGTACCTCGACCGCGGTCGCGTTCAGCGTTTCCAGGATGAAGGGGGCCCAGCGGGCCTGCGCCAGATCATCATTCGTGGGCCCTACAACGTGACCGGTCGCGGCGATACGCCGAGTCGCGCGAAAATTTTCATCTGTCGTCCGTCTCCGACGATTGGGGAGGCCGCCTGTGCGCGCAGGATTTTGCTCAACCTCACTCATCAGGCCTTTCGTCGGCCCGTGAGCGCCTTGGACATCGATCCCCTCTTCACCTTTTACAAGGCCGAGCGTGCGAAGGGCGGAGATTTCGACAAGGGCATTGAGGTCGCGTTGCGAGCGATGCTTGTGTCTCCGGAATATCTCTTCAGGATCGAGCGAGATCCCGCGGGGGCTCGGATCGGTCAGGTTTACCGTGTGAGTGATGTCGATCTGGCGTCCCGTCTTTCCTTCTTCCTCTGGAGCAGCATTCCCGACCGTGAGTTGCTCGGCCTCGCCGAACAGGGACGATTGAGGGAGCCCTTGGTCCTGCAGGCCCAGGTCAAGAGAATGCTGAATGACCCACGGTCTCAGGCTCTCGTGGAAAATTTCGCCGGGCAGTGGCTCCAAATTCGAAACGTCGAAAGCGTGCGACCAGACTCCTCCATACTCTCGTTCGACGAGTCTCTCCGGCAATCGTTCATCCAGGAGACGACCCTGCTGGTGGGCAACATCATCCGAGGGAATCGCAGCCTGCTTGAGCTTCTCGACGCCGATTACACGTTCCTCAATCAACGTCTCGCCGAACACTACGGCGTAAAGAATGTTTTCGGTTCCCAGTTCCGGCGAGTTGCAGTCACAGATCAGAATCGCCGAGGCCTGCTGGGCCAGGGGACGGTCCTCCTCGTCACGTCCTATCCGAACCGTACCTCCGTGGTGCAGCGAGGCAAGTGGGTGCTGGAAAACCTGCTGGGCACGCCCCCGCCGCCCCCGCCGGCGAACATTCCCGATTTGAAAGCGGCGCCCCACGGCAAGATCCTTACCATGCGCGAGCAGATGCAGGTCCATCGCGCGAACCCTGTGTGCGCCGCCTGCCACGCGCGGATGGATCCGATTGGCTTCGCGCTTGAGAACTATGACGGAACCGGAAAGTGGCGTGAGGAAGACGCAGGGGGCAAGATTGATGTGACCGGCAGGCTGCCCGACGGCACCGAATTTCAGGGGCCTGCAGGCCTGCGACGGCTCTTGCTTACTAAGTACAAAGCCGATTTCGTCCAAACCGCGACGGAAAAACTCCTGACGTATTCCCTGGGCCGCGGCCTGGAATCGTATGACCATCCGACCGTTCGCGAGATCGCGCGTGGGGCCTCCAAGGACAACTATCGCGTGGCCTCGTTGATCGCCGGTGTCGTAAGCAGCACCCCTTTTCAGATGCGGAGAGTCCCCAAGCCATGAACATTCTTCATAAGCCCCTTCCCCGCCGTACTCTTCTCCGCGGAGTCGGCGCGACACTCGCGCTGCCCCTTCTTGATTCGATGTCCCCCTTCTTCACCAGGGTCGCTCGAGCCGCCACCACGAAGCCGATTCGGCTGGGTTACATCTATAAGCCCAACGGAATGATCGGCGCCTGCGACAAGAGCCCACGCCCCTTTCTATGGACGCCCAAGACGGAAGGCAAGGCTTTCGAGTTCGGTTCCAGCATGAAGAGCCTCGAGCCGTTCCGCGATCAGGTCAACGTGTTCAGCGGACTTGCGCAGGTACAAGGTCGCGCCCTCGGCGATGGTCCGGGCGACCATGCCCGTGCGACCGCCACCTTCCTCACCGGCGCGCACCCATACAAGACCGGCGGAGCAGACTTCAAGCTGGGAATCTCCGCTGATCAACTCGCAGCGAAGGAACTCGGCAAGTACACCCAGCTCGCTTCGCTTGAGCTCGGTCTCGAAGCCCAGCCCCTGGCCGGCAACTGCGACTCCGGTTACACGTGCGCTTACATGTCGATGTCCTGGCGCTCCGCTACTCAGCCGATTCCGGTCGAAGTCAACCCGCGAGCCGCGTTTGAGCGTCTGTTCGGCGATGGCGAGAGCACCGATCCCGCGGTTCGGATGGCGCGCATGGAGAGCGACAAGAGCGTCCTCGACTACGTGATGTCGTCCCTGACCAGGCTGAATGGCCGGTTGGGTGCGGCGGACAAGCGCAAGCTGGATGAGTATCTCGACTCGGTGCGCGACATTGAACGCAGAATCCTGCGTGCGGAAGAGCAGAGCACTTCGTCAGGAATCCCCCTCCTCGATCGACCGAATGGTGTTCCCAGCGACTACGCGGAATACGCGAAGCTGATGATGGATCTCATGGTGGTCGCTTGGCAGTCGGACATGACCCGGGTTTGCTCATTCATGCTCGGCCGCGACGGAAGCAACCGTCCGTACCCCGAGATCGGCATCCCCGACGGTCACCATTCCATCTCTCATCACCAGGGAGAGAACGAGAAGATCGACAAGCTGATCAAGATCGACGAATTGCAGGTGTCGATGCTCGCCTACCTTCTGAAGAAGATGAAGGAGACCAAGGACGGCGAGGGAACGTTGCTTGATCACTCTCTCGTGTTGTTTGGCAGCAGCCTGAGCGAATCGAACATTCACACCCACCACGATCTACCGATCGTTCTCGCGGGCTCCGGAGGCGGGCAGATCAAGGGTGACCGACATCTCGTATATCCCAAGGAAACGGCGCTCAACAACTTGTTGCTGAACATGCTTGATGCCGCCTCCGTGCCGGCAGTCGAGTCCTTCGGTGACAGCACCGGGCGTTTGACCAGCCTCTAACGACCTCGTCGGCGACGCCTGCTGGTGGTCGCCTTGGTGAGCCATGCGCAAACGACCAAACCCGTCGCTCTTCATCGCGGCTTTTGCCTGTGCCGGATTCGGCCTCTCCTCGTCGGCGGCGTGGGCGGGAGCGAACAGTCTCGACCGTCGCCTTGTGGAGTCAATCAAGGAGCGCGACCAGAAGACATTCGACATGCTGCTTCGAGCGAAGGCGGACATCAATAGCGCTGACCCCGATGGCTCGACACCTCTCGCCTGGGCGGTTCACCTGGGCCAGCGGAGCATGGCTCTAGCGTTGCTGAGCGCGGGCGCTGACGTCAGGGTGGCCGATACCTACGGTGAGACTCCGCTGACCCTCGCTTGCGCGAACGGAGACGGAGTGTTGGTCCGGGGCCTGCTGGCCAAAGGTGCCGAACCGAACGCGGCGCGCTGGAATGGCGAGACCGCGATGATGCTGGCAGCCGGGGCAGGAAGTCTGGACGCAGTCAAAGCCCTCGCTGCGCAGGGCGGAGACGTCAATGCATCCGAGCCGCGCATGGGTCAGACGCCACTGATGTGGGCGGCATCCGAAGGCCAAAATGACGTCATTCGCGGCCTGGTGGAACTTGGGGCGAAGGTCGATGCGACATCGAAGGGTGGCTTTACACCTCTCGTGTTCGCAGTCATCAAGGGTGACGCGGCGTCGGTCAAGACACTGCTCGACAAGGGCGCAGATCCCAACTACACCACGCCCTCCGGAAGCAAGCCTTTGATGATCGCGCTGTCGAATGGACGCACCGACGCGGCCATGGCTCTGCTCGAAGGCGGCGCCCTGGTTGGTGCCCGCGATGAGCGGGTGGGAAACACCGCCCTACACCTTGCAGCACAACAGGGAAATCTTGCCATCGTCCAAGCTCTGCTGGCCAGAAAGGCCGACCCGAACGCACGAACCAACAAGTCGGCCGCGGTTCCCGCCAAGGTCAACGGCGACGGGCCTCGACCGATGGCGGGCGAGCAAACCCCCTTGATGTACGCAGCCCGCCGCGATCATGAAGATGTCATGCGCGCTCTGGTGGCGGCCGGAGCCGATCCGTCCCTTCGTGCCCAGGACGGAAGTAGTCTCCTGATGACGGCCGCAGTGGGCGCTCGAATCAAAACCGTGAAGTACGCCTACGAACTGGATCCGCACGTCGATGTCTTGACGGACAGCAAGGCGACGGTCATGCATGCCGCGGTGGCTCTGGGCTTCCGCACCCAGCCGGAGGTCTGCGAGATCGTTCAGTTTCTCGCCGACCACCAAGCAGCCCTTGACGAAATGAACGCCGCGGGCCAAACCCCTCTCTCCCTCGCGGACTTCCTGCCCGTCGATCTCGCGGTGGATCTCCTTACCAAGATGATCACCGAGCGCGGCGGTAAGCCGAAGATCCCGTCCAGCCGCTAAGTCAACGACTCGCACCGGCGTCGGGAATCTCCATGTCAAGCAGGGCGGAGCTCAACGACTTGCCGTGCGCGTCGAGCGCGAGCGTCCGAGTCACACCGCCGTCCGCCATCCCGTGCAGGACGAAGTTGAGCGCGCCGATGGAAGGCATCTCGTACCGTCGCACCTCGCCTGTGACCAAGCCGGCGAATCGCTCGCGCACTCGCGCGGCCGTGACATGCGCCACCAGCCTGGAGTAGTCCCCCGCGCGGAACGCGATCAGCGAGATGTTCGCGATCGTGCCTTTGTCGCCGCTGCGACCGTGCGCGATCTGCCGAAGCTTCACTACGCGACCTCTATCCGGACCGAGCACGGCACCAGATCGCGTGGAATGAAGGTCGATGCAATCGCGATCACTTCGCGGAACGAGCGCGTGGCTCCCCCGCCCCCGGCCGGACCGTTCGTGTACAACGATTCGATCTCCTCGCCGATCCGATAGGCCACCTCACGCGACGGGGCGCGGGCGGCCACCCGCACCCGCACTTCGTAGGGCTCCCCCGCCGCGGCCGACAGGGTCGCGCCGTGAAGCGCGCTTATGCCGATCAGATCGCACCGGATATCACCAGGAGGGATCCCGGCGCGTTCCAGGCGATTTCGCGCCACTTCCGCGGCAAGCCGTCCCCTCGGCTGCGCACCGCTTCCGGCGTAGGAAATCTGCCCTTCACCGATAAAGCCGTCGCGATATCCGAGCGAGACCTTCAAGTCGTCCGGCCTGGGTCGGCCGGTCGCACCTTCCACCGCGACACGGTCATGTCCAGCGTCGGAGATGGTGACGCGACTGAAGTCGGCAATGGTGTCGGGCGTCAGGTATGCCGACGGATCGTGAATTTCATAGAGCAGCTGTTCCTTGCAGGTAGCCATGGTCACCAGTCCTCCGCTGCCCCTCACTTTCGTGATGATGATCGGACCTTCGTTCGGCACTTCGGCGATCGGAAATCCCAGCCGATCGAGACCGGGTACGCCTTTGCAGCCGGGATCGGCGAAATACCCACCGGTGACCTGGCCCGCGCATTCGAGCAGATGGCCAACCAGCGTGCCTCGCCCGAGTTCGGGCCACGCGTCCGGCCGCCATCCGAAGCTGTACGCGAGCGGGCCCACGAACAACGACGGATCGGCGGCGCGGCCGGTGATCACGAGTTGGGCACCCTGCGACAGAGCCTGCACGATCGGCTCTGCGCCGATATACGCGTTGGCGGCGATCAAGCGGTCCTTCAGTTTCGACACCGGCTCCCCGGTTTCCGCGATCACGAACTCTCCCGCCATCACCACGTCATAGACATCGTCACCCGACACGGTAGCGACTTTCAGACCGCGCCAACCCAGGCCGCGCGCGATGTCACAGGCGCGCTCGCCGGCGCCTCCGGGGTTCGCGGCACCCATGTTGGTGACGATGGTGACGCCCCGCTCACGACACGCGGGCAGGACCGCCTGCAACCTGCGCTCGAGCATCGGATCGAACCCGCGAGACGGATCGTTCGCGCGCGCTTCCTGCGCCAGGGCAATCGTGCGCTCAGCGAGGCATTCGAAGACCAGGTAGTCGAGGGCGCCGTGGGTGGCGAGTTCGACGGCCGGTTCAATACGATCGCCGGCGAAACCGGCGCCGCCGCCAATCCGCACGGTCTTCACAAAGGGAACACTCCCAGAAGTACGCACGCGATCGTCATCACCACGGACGCCGCCAGCAGGTAGGGGCCGGTGAATCGCTGGTGCTCGCCGAGTTCGATGCCGGTTAAGCCGACGACCAGGAAGGTGGCCGGTGTCAGCGGACTTATCGGGAATCCGGTCGTCATTTGCCCGAGGAGCGCTGCCTGCGCCATCTGTATCGGAGGCACGCCGAGCGCGCCCGCCGCCTGCGCCAGGATCGGCAGCGCGCCGAGATAGAAAGAGTCGGGATCAAACAACAGACTGAGCGGCATGGACACGAGTCCAAGAAGGAACGGCAGGTGTGGCGCCATTGATGCTGGAACCCCGTGGACCGCCGTCTCCGCCATCGCGGCCAGCATCCCGGATTCCTTCATGATCCCGGTGAAGGCGGCGGCCGCCAGCAGAATGGCCGCCATCATCAACGCCGCCGTGGAGTGGGCGTTCACGCGGTCCCGCTGCTGATCCGACGTCGGATAGTTGATGAGCAGCGCCAACGCCGTACCGATCATGAAGAGGGCGGCAGGGTCGACACCGCCGCTGATCATCACCGCCATCAGAAGGACGGTCAGCACGGCATTGATCCAGAACCGATCGGGTCGCCGCAGTCGCACTTGTTCCGGAGTGAGCCGCGGCGCGCCTCCGCGGCCGGGCCCTCGACCGGACTCACCCCCAGACGTCGCTCCTCGCGCGTGCCGAGCATGAAGGCCACGCCGAACACGAACGCGAGCCCTACGATCTGCACTGGCACCAGCGGCCGGAAAAGATCGGCCGTGGGAATGTGAAGCGCGGCCGAGGCACGCACCATCGGTCCCGTCCATGGCAGGAAGTTCACCCCGGCCGCCATCGAGGTCACACAGGCCAGGATCCGCTTGTCCATTCGAAGGCGCTCGAAGAGCGGGAGCATCGCAGGAATGGTCACCAGAAAGGTGACCGCCCCGGAACCGTCGAGGTGAACCAGGAGCGCCAGCAGCGCGGCTCCCATGACCACCCGCCGCGGGCGCGTGCCGATGCCGCGCAGGATGCGATCAACGATCGGGTCGAGCAGGCCGGCGTCCGTCATCACGCCGAAGTAGAGGATCGCGAAGACGAACATCGCCGCCACCGGCGCCGTCTGTTGAAGGCCCTTGAGCACGAACGGCCCTATCTGGCCGCCCATGCCGGCCAGAACCGCGGCGACGGACGGGACGAAGATCAGCGCCACCAGCGGCGACATCCGCCGGCTCAGGATGACGGCCAGTAGCAGGCCGACCGTGGTGAATCCAAGTAGAGCCAGCATGGGTCAGCGTCCGCGCGCGGGTGCGACGCAGGCGTAATTGGCGCCATCGCTCGCGCTTCCGCGTCCCGAGTATCGGCTCACCGTGGGATACGGGCACAGGGGCCGCGTCGCGTCGATCTTCCCTTCGGTCAGATGCGACGCGGTGATGCGATCGGGCGGCTGCGCGCGCTCCACCCAGGCTTCGAGCGCCCCCAGGGCGTCGAACGTGCTCGGCCCGGCGCCGCCCGAGCAATGCCCCATTCCAGGAACGGGAAAGAATCGGAAGAAGGACTGCGTTGGAGCCACGCCACCCATCGTCGTGGTCACGGATTCGTAGTAGCGAATCGTGTCCTGTGGCGGAACGACGGGATCGGCCAGCCCCGTATACATGACGAGTTTGCCGCCGCTGCCTTTGAACGCCTTCAGGTCCGCTGAGTTAGCACTCAGAAACGGCATCGTCTCATCGACGAAGCGAGTGTCGCGATCCCAGTCGAACGAGCGCGGGTTCCATGCCGGATCGGAGAACAGCAGCCGGAGAATACCCAGCCGCACGGGCTCGCTAGGACTCACGATGTAGGCGCCCCATCCGCGTTCGCTGCCTCTGGCCCAACCTGAGAATATCTGTTCACCCGTCCGAGGATTCCGCGCCCCGACATACACCTTCGCGACCGCCTCCACCTGTGGCTCGGTCAGGCAGCGGTCATTCTCGGCACCGCGGCAGCGCAGCATGGACGGATCGAACAGGCAGGCCGCCGGGTCGCCGATCAGACCATCGGTCAGGCCGTCATGCGAGTCGCAGGCCGCGACCGCGGCCTCGTTCAGCAGAGGCAGCTTGGCCGCGGGCAGGATCGGTTGTCCGTCGGGCGCATGCATCGCGTTCCACGACCACAGGAAACCGAGAATCAGCCGTGCGCGATTGTGTCCAGGATCGCCCGTGACAATGCCGTCGTAGTCGGCGGGGAAACGCTGCGCCTCGCTGAGCGCCTGCTGGCCGCCGGTCGAGCAGCCATGGAAGTACGCATGCTCCGGAAAGCGACCTCGATGCGCGCGAATCACCACCTTAGCCACGTCCGTCATCACATGAACCGCGCGGTACGCCCAGTCCACGAGTCTCTCCGGATGGCCGTTCGCGAACTCGACCTGATCGCCGGCGTGGCCCGTGTCCGTGCTCACCACCGCATACCCGCGCGCCAGTCCTGCCGCCATGGCGGGGTAGCTGAGCGAGCCGGAGTATCCGCCATTGCCGACGCCGAGGAGCTTGCCGTTCCATGCCGCTCCGGCGGGAATCCAGACCTCGATACGAATGCTGGAGTCCGGCGAAGGAGACGCGGTTGCCTCGACCCGACAGAACGCGTCCGTAGTCAGTGGACGTCCGCCTGACGGAGCAAAAGACCCCGCGGGTAAATCGGCGGCTCCCCCGATGGTTACGTTTGGGATGGTGACACGGGTGAGGATGGCGCATGGCGCGACTGGCCCATCGACCTGGCCCTGCGCCGACGCAACCGACGAGCCTAGAAGAACCGCGAGCACGGCACCTACCTCACGATTGCGCATCGTTGGCGAGGATAGCGGATCTTGAGGTCGCCACTCGGCAGGCCGTAAACCGAATCGACGCTCTCCACGCGTAGATCTAGGGATCGACACGCAGCGTCGCGGCTTGAACGGATCGGACCGTGGTGAGCCTCGCCCCGGCATCCGTGTGTCGGACGAAGGGAGGCGTGCGCGACTCAGGGAAGAGTTGAGGCGCCGTTCCAGGTGAATGAACCGCCCGCCGCGAGGATGAGTTCGCGTGTGCGCTGTCGGTAACGAAGCAGCGCGCGACCACCTTTCGCGGAGCTCAACACCGCCGACGTGAGCCGACCATCCTTCCAGGACATCGTCACCTCGAACCCGCCGCGAGCGCGCAGTCCTCGGACGCTGCCGGTCGGCCAAGCATCCGGCAATGCAGGCAGTAACTCGATCTCGTAGGCTCCCGCCGCTTCGGCCGACGCCGTGCGCGACCCGTCCTTGGCCGTCATTGGGACATGTGACTGCAACAGCATCTCCGCGATCCCGGCCGCGCCGCCGAGATTGCCGTCAATCTGAAACGGAGGATGCGCGTCGAAGAGGTTCGGATACGTCCGCTCAGGGCCGAGCAGGGCGCGAAGGATCTTGTGCGCGCGATTGCCGTCCTGCTGGCGAGCCCAGAGGTTGAGCCGCCAGGCGATCGCCCAGCCGGTTGAAATGTCACCACGGGTCTCAAGCGTGGTCTTGACTGCCTTCGCGAGATCGGGTGTGCCGCGGAGAGTGATCTGGTTGCTCGGATAGAAGCCGTAGAGATGCGACACATGGCGATGTTGGGGCTCGGTCGCGCCTGCATCCCAATCCTCGAGCCACTCCTGAAGCTGCCCCTGCGCTCCGATTTTGTT
>JBDTQB010000038.1:0-20788 GCA_039932395.1 Vicinamibacteria bacterium
ATAACCGCCCTCAGCCTAAGGCGTCGGATTTTCGCAGATGTTCATGGTCCGGCGCACTAGAGTACAGACGTCCGCGCGTTCGTGGTCGTCCGCCCGATTGGCCCAGAGGAACCCTCCCCATGCTTCCAAGTTTTGTCTTGCTCGTGGCCCTGGCCGCGACTCCCCCTGATCGCATCCTGGTGAATGGCATCGTCCACACCATGGATGACAAACAGCCGCGCGCGGAGGCGGTGGCCCTCACCGCGGGCAGGATCTCGGCCGTCGGAACGACCGCCGCCATCATGGCCCTGAAGGGATCGCAGACGGATGTTCTCGACCTCAAGGGCGCCACCGTGATCCCGGGACTCAAGGAGAGTCACGGCCATTTCCTCGGCATCGGCGAGGCGAGGATGAGCCTCAGCCTTGTCGGCACGAAGAGTTGGGACGAAGTCGTCGCCCGGGTCGAAGCCGCCGTGAAGGGACGGCCCAAGGGTGCTTGGATCGTGGGGCGCGGCTGGCATGAAGGTAAGTGGGAAACCAAACCCGCCATCCTCGTTCGCGGCTTCCCTCCTCATGACGCGCTGAGTGCCGTCTCACCGGACAACCCGGTTTATCTCGAGCGGGCCGACGGCCACGCGGGCTACGCCAATGCCCGGGCGATGGCGCTGATGAACATCACCAAGGACACCAAGTCCCCCGCGGGGGGCGACATCATCCGCAATGACAAGGGTGAGGCGACCGGCGTCCTGATCGACAAGGCGCAAAGCCTGATCCGCGTCCCCGGTCCGACCGACCAGGATGTGCGTGAGATGGTGCGCCTCGCCACCGAGGAGTGTCTGAGCAAGGGCATCACCTTCTTCGATGATGCAGGCGTTGACCTTAAGACGATCGCGCTCTACAAAGATCTCGCGGCGAAAAATCAGCTTGGCCTCCGTTTGTATCCAATGATTTGGGGCCTCGACAACGCGAAGCGCTTTGGCGCCCCGCAACCCGGCGGCCCCGATTCGTTCGTGAGCGTTCGGTCGATCAAGCTTCAGATCGATGGCGCGCTCGGCTCTCGTGGCGCGAAGCTCCTCGAGCCCTATGTCGATGATCCCGGAAACACGGGTCTGTGGGTTACCGACCCCGCCATCGTTCGCGAAGCCTCGCTCTACGGCGTTGCCAACGGATTTCAGGTGAATGTGCACGCGATCGGCGACGCCGGGAATCGCGCCGTGCTGGATGCGTTTGAAGCCGCCTTCAAGGCGCATCCGGAAAAGAAGGACCTCCGTTTCCGCGACGAGCACTCGCAGATCCTCGACGAAAAGGACATCCCTCGTCTCGGAGCTCTGGGAGTCGTGGCTTCCATCCAAGGCATCCACGCCACGTCTGATCTTCCCTGGGCAGCGCAGCGGCTGGGTGAAGCGCGCGTTCTCGAAGGCGCCTATGTCTGGCAGAAACTGAAGAAATCGGGTGCCGTCTTGATCAACGGCACGGACGCCCCAGTAGAAGACGTCGATCCCCTGAAGTCGTTCTATGCGTCGGTCACCCGTCAGAGCGAAGCCGGTCTACCGCCCGGCGGCTTTCAGCCGGATCAGAAACTCAGCCGCCTTGAAGCGCTGCGTTCCTATACGAAAGACGCCTACTGGGCGTCTTTCGCGGACGCGTACGGCGGCACCATCGCGGTTGGGAAATGGGCCGATCTCACGGTGTTGTCGAAAGATATTCTGAGCGTGCCGGACAACGAACTCCTCAAGACTCAGATCCTCTACACGATCGTGAACGGCAAAGTCGCGTATCAGTCCGCGCCCCGCTGACCGTCGTCGTGCCAAGGCCAAGCTCTCCGCCCCCTCAGTCGCAGCCCCCTCAGGCGCAGCAAGGACCCTCCTCCGCCTTTCCGAATGCGGAGGAGAGCCTCGCTTTACAGGCGAGCCTTCTCGACGCCGATCGGGCGCTCGCCGCGTGGAGTGAACTCAGCCGGATCGGCAGACCCGACGGGCCGGGCATCGCCTGGATCGCCCCCCTCTTGATGGCCAACATCGCCCCGCTGCTTCCGAACGATCCATGGGTGAAGAGCTATCCCCACTTCCTCACCCTGTGCCGGCTCAAAGGGAGAGCGGTCACTGAAGCGGCGGAGATCACCCTTCGCTATCTGGAAGAGGCACAGGTGAAGAGCCTCGCGCTTAAGGGTCTTGCCCTCGGTGCGACCGTGTACCCGTCGCCCGGACTTCGCACCGTCTCGGACATCGACATCCTCGTGCCGGTCTCTGATTTTCTGCGCGCATCGGAGGCTCTCAAGAAACGGGGGCTGAAGCCGGCCGCCGAAGAGCCGAAGACTCTCGAAGATCTGCGCGGCAATCACGCTCACTCCTTCTATGCGGTCAAGAAGCACGCGCCGAGCCTGGACCTCCATTGGCACGTTCTCTCCAGCGCTCGCGGAGACGACGACGACGCGGCCTTCTGGGCCGGCGCCGTGCCCATCGTGGTGGGATCAACGCCCACCCGCGCCCTGTGTCCCGAAGACCAGCTCTTGCACATCCTCATCCACGGAGTCCGCTGGACGCGGATGCCCCATGTCCGTTGGGTGGCGGATGCGGCCCTCATCCTCCGCGCGTCCTCGGTGGATTTTCGCACCGAGCGTTTTCTCGAAGGAGCGCAGCGGCTGGATGCGGTCACTTCGGTCCAGGAAGGACTCCGCTTCGTATTCGACCTTCTGGGCGAAGGCGAAGCTCTTCTGGATCAGATCGGAAGGGTGACGCGGTCGCCTTTCGCCCGGCATGCCTTCAAGGCGCGCGCCACCGCCTATGAGAAGCGAACGGTCACGGATCGCATCGCCCTGCGCATTGAATCCGCCTTGTGGAGCCGCCGCGCCAGCCGAAAGACTCCGAAGGGCTAGGAGTCTGATTCGCTCTGCCGCGCAGACTCCTAGCGCGAAGCCACTCTGAAAGCGTCCGGCTGACCAAGACGCGCGAGATCCTTGCCGAGCTGTCCGGTCAACGTGCGGAAGTGCATCCGAAAGTCGCCTCGCAGCGACCAGACCGGGTAGCTGAACGTCGCGGGACGATTGCGTTCCACGAAGAAGTGGCCCACCCACGCGAACCCGTAGCCGAAAAGTGGCGCCAGCATGAACCAGCGTGGAGATTGGATGAAGCCCGCGAGAAGGAGCGCGTAGACCAGCGACGTCCCGATGAAATGAAGGACGCGGTTCAGCGGATTCAAATGCTCGCCGAGATAGTGGGGCCAGAACTGTTCGAACGTTTCCAGGCGTTGATTGATCATGGCGGAGCTCCCCTGTCCCGTAACCGAAATTAGTTCACGCCACCCATCAGGCGCTTGATGGTGGGCGACAAGGCCAGGCAGATGAGGCCGGCGATGACCGTCGTCATCGCGACCGCGCTGAAGAGAGACGGAAGCGGGAACTTCTCGAACTGGCCCGCGACTTGTCCTCCGACGAAGTTGCCGACCGAGGTCGCCATGAACCAAACGCCCATGATGGAACCCGCGAGGCGCGCGGGGGCCAGCTTCGTCATCGTGGAAAGGCCGACCGGGGACAGGCACAGCTCGCCGATGGTGTGCAGGAAATAGACAACGGTCAGCCACATCGGACTCACCAGCGCCCCGCCATTGGCGTCGGAGATCTTCGCCGCCATCGCGATCACCGCGAAGCCCGCCCCCACCAGGACAAGACCGGCCGAAAACTTCGCGGGCGACGAAGGCTCCTTGCGCGCTCGCGCCAACTTCAGCCAGAGCCAGCCCATGATGGGCGCAAAGATGATCAGGAAGATGGAATTGGTCGACTGATGGAAGCTGGAGGGGAACGACATTCCGAAGATCCGGTTGTCGGTGAAGCGATCGCCGAACAGATTCAGGCTCGATCCCGCCTGCTCAAAGCCCGCCCAGAAGAGAGATGCGAAGACGAACAGAATCATCACCGCAAAGGCGCGCTTTCGTTCGACGCCAGGCTCGGTCTGCGAGACGAACCAGCTGGCGAAGATGACGGTTCCAACGAGTACGAGAACATCCCGCTGTTCCCAGAACTGGTACAGAAGGCCCGCTACGACGAGGATGCATCCGAGCAGACTGAGCCACAACGTCGCGGGGTTCGCCGCTTTGTTGACCACCGGTGTCGCGGGGAGGCGCTGGCTGCCGAACCAGTATTGGACAACGCCAAGCGTCATGCCGATGCCGGCGGCGCCGAAGCCCCAGTGCCACGACATTTCCGGGTTCATCCCCATTGAGGCGAGCTTGGCCTTGAACGTTTCGCTCTGGGCCAGCCATCCACAGATCAGGGGAGAGATGAAAGCACCGGTGTTGATTCCCATGTAGAAGAGCGAGAACCCAGCATCCCGGCGGATGTCCTCCGGGGCATACAGCGTGCCCACGATGGCGCTGATATTCGGCTTCAGCAGACCGGTTCCCGCCACGATCGCGATCAGGCCCGCGTAGAAGAGCGGCCTCACGCCGAAGGCGAGACTGAAATGGCCCAGCGCGATCAGGATGCCGCCAGCCAGAACCGAACGTCTCAAGCCGAGAAGACGATCCGCCACGAAACCTCCGGGGATCGCGGCCATATAAACGCCCGCGGTGTAGGCGCCGTAGATTCCAGCGCCTTCCGCAGCGGACAACCCCATTCCCCCCGCGGCCACGGCGGCCGTCATATACAAAAGCAGGATGGCGCGCATCCCGTAGTAACTGAACCGCTCCCACATCTCGGTGAAGAAAAGCGTCTGCAGGCCGCGCGGATGGCCGAAGAAGGACGTATCGGTGGATGCGCTCATCCGATCATCTTGCCCTAGGCGTGCCCGGATCACAATGGCGCCTGTCCACGCGGCGGCGTTCCGCGCCCTCTTAGAATCCCCTTCTCGATTCCCTTGAAATCCTCTGAGCCCCATCTTCCAAAGTCCGACCCTCCTCTTCAGGAGGTGCGCATTCTCGGCGCCCGCCTCACCTTCACCGATGAGAACGAAGGCGATGGATCGCGAGATCGGCCAGTGTTCTTCATGGTCCACGGCGTGCCCGGCTCCGTCCGCGACTTTCGATATCTCGCACCTCCCCTCTTGCCCTTCGCTCGCATTATCCGGGTCGACCTTCCGGGGTCGGGAGGATCGGCGCCGCGCCGCAAGGCCCTGCGGAGCCTGGAAGAGCGCGCCCGAACAGTCGTGGCACTCGCGGATCACCTGAGAGTGGATCGGTTCGGCATCATCGGGCATTCGATGGGAGGCGGCACCGCACTCGTCACGGCGTCGATGCTGCCCGATCGGGTCACGCATCTGGTGATGATCGCGTCTATGGGATTGCGCCGTCATCGCGGCCTCTCGCAGACACGGACGGTTTTCCGAGCGATCGCGGTCGGGCTCAGGATTCCGGTCGTGCGGGACCTGTTGTTAAGGAAGATCCGCCCGACCTATCGGAAAAAGAAGTTTCCCCGCTCGGAGGAAATGACCTCGGAGGAGTTCGCGTTGCAGTTCGACTCTTTCAGCGCGGCCGACTACACGGTGGCGAATCGCGCGGTGAGGAAGCCTCTTCCCTCAAAGTGTCTGGTGGCGCTGGCCGACGACGATCACCTGGTGGAATCGGAGATTCCGCTGGAACTAGCGGCGGCGATTCCCGGCGCGCGCGCGCTGCACTTCGCAGATGGCGGCCACATCATTCAGAAAACGAAGGCTCCGGAGATCGCGCGCGCGATTCTCGAACTGTAAAAGCGGCCGCCGTTTCAGGCGCGCTCGCGACCGTTTCTCGAGTTCGAACTAGGAAAGCTTGCGGCAGATCGCTTCGAATCGCTTGCGGACAGCCTCGCCGTCGTCGCCCACGATCGGGCCGATCTTTTCGTAGATCGATCGCGCCTTCTCGACTTCCGCTCTAAAGCTCGAGCCACCGGGTTTGACGCCCATGGTGCGCGAAGCCCAGGCCTCTTTCAGCTTCGTGGCGAGATCCATCGAGTCGGCCTTGGTCTTGTCGCCTTCGAGGGCCTCGAGCTTGACCACCAGCTTTTCGAGCTTCTTCTTGTTCTCTTCGACGTCGAGGTCCGTGCCCTTGAAGGCTTCGGTATTTTTCGAGATCAGACTCGCGAAGAGCGTCTTGTACTGGACATCCTGCTCGCGGCTGGGGCGTCCGGACATCTTGCGCCAGCGCGCGCGGAAGTCCTGGACCTTGGCCTTGTAGTCGGGGCCTTCACTTTGAACAGCTTCACCTTCAACGGGAGCGGTAACTTCAACGGGCGCCGCACCGTCGGGCGCCGCAGGGTCAACCGCCGGCCCTTCGTTGAGGCGGACCAACGCTTCCATCTCGGCCAGGAACGCCGCGCGTTCGGCCTGGAATTTCTCGTCTTCGATGGAATCACGGCGTCGATAGCGGTCGAAAACCGCATCCACCGACTTGTGGAAGCGACCGTAAAGCTTTTCGCGCTCGCGCATCGGAATCGTTCCGATCGACTTCCACTCCGCCTGAAGCTTCTTCGCTTCGTTCGTGGTCTTGTCCCACTCGGTGGAAAGCGCCAGCGCCTCGGCCCGCTTCACCAGACTCTCAAAGGCTTCGCGATTGGCGCCGAAGGTCTTGTCGCGCTGTTCCATCGCGGTTTTGCGAGCGGCGAAGAAGCGGTCGGCCGGGGCCTTGAAGCGCGGGATCAGATCCTTCTCGTGCTTGCCCGACGACGGGAAGGTGCGCCATTCGTTCTGAAGCGTCTTGAAGTCTTCGGCGCCCTTCTTCCAATCAGTGGAATCCGAGATGGCCGCGACCATCGCCTCGGCGCGCGCGATGAGTTCTTCCTTCTTTTTCTTCGAATCCTTTTGCTCAACTGTGCGCTTCGAGAAGAACTCGTTGAGGCGCTTGCGCAGGGGATCGCGGAAGGAGGTGAACTTCTTCCAGAGTTCTTCGCCCTGATCCTTAGGGACCTTGCGAACTTCGGCCCAGCGGGCTTCGATGTCACGCAGCTTGTTGGCGGCGGAGTCGGGATTCTCAATACCGGAAGCCGCTTCGATCTCGGCGATCAGGCGTTCCTGGGCGGCGAGATGCGCGAAGCCCGTCCACTCGACGGCTTCACGGACTTCCTGGGTCTTGGCGAAGAGTTTGGGACGAACATCTTCGAGCGCCTTGCCGATCTTCTTGCGCTCATCGCCCTGGAGCATGCCGACCAGCGGCTCCATGGTGCGAAGTTCGCGCTGCGCTTCTTCAAGCTGAGAGACCGCGACATCCTGCTGCTGAATCAGGAACCCAAGGCGGGTAGGAAGAGTGCGCAGAAGCTCAAGTTCTTCGTCGCGCTTCTGCTGCGACGCCGCGTCGATTTCCGCGAGGCCTTGTTCGACCTTGAGGACGGCGGTCTCGAAGCGGAGCCGGCGCGCGTCGTCATCGGCGACGCCCGCGTCCTTCGTGGATTGATCCCATTCTGCGCGAAGCGCGCGCACCCGCTCACGCTGGTTGCGGATGACTTCTTCGCCTGCGAGCGTTTCGGCCCGGGTTGCGAGCGAGTCAAGAGTGGGGGAAATGGCGGCGAAGCGTTCGGCGCGACCGGCGGCTGCGATCTTGCGCGAGCACAGTGTGCTGAAACGCTCGGCGAACTCATGGCCCTGGACGCCGGACAGAGGCGGCAAAGCAACCCATTCGAGCTTGGCTTCGACCACGGCCGCGCGCACATCGGCAATCGGCAGCGCTTCGACCTTTGCGAGCAATGCTTCGCGCACCTGCACCGCGGCGTCGAAGTCGGCGAGGAGACGCGCTTCTTCGGCCGGGTCGATGGGAGCCACGGGAGCTTCCTCGACATCTTGAACTTCGGTCTCGTGGAGCTCTTCGAGAGGGTTCGACATTTCTGGTTGTGACTCTTCCCGGCCGAGACGTGACAACGCTTCGCGCGCCACCGGCTTCAGGCGCGCGCGCTCGGCGACGCGGGTGAGTGCGGCCTCTGATGAGATCTTCTCGACTGCCGCAAGACCCGAATCCTTGAACTCGGAATGAAGGGCAATATCCGCCAGCATGGCTTCGTCTGAATCCTTGACACGCGCGAACGCGGCCAGTCGGACATCATGAGAACGAGCGGTCTTCGCGAGGTCCGCCAGCGCCTTGGCGCCCTTCACGAAGGTCACGGCCTTGGCACTGGTGTCGCCATGGACTTCCTTGGCGATCCGCACCAGCTCGTCATCGGACAGATGGGGCGCCGTTTCCGCGAAGAGAGAGGATGCCTCGGCTTCACTCGAGAGTAAGGCCTTGAAGAGACGATCCTGCGCTTCCTGTCGCACGTGGAGATCCGCGTCTGTTCCGAGAACGCCAAGAACCAGCCGAGAACTCTTCAGACGCCGTACCGCGACCTGACGGACGCGCGGATCCGGATCGTGCGCGGCGAGCCGCTCAAGGGAGGTCTGATCTTCCACGGGCCACTCGCGCGCAGCTTTCGCGCGGACGAGAGGATCCGTGTTCTCCAGAGGAGTTTTTTTGCTTGGGGATTCCGGGTTGGACATTAGGAAGCCGCCTCATTGAAAAGGCGGAGCAGTGAAATAGGGGAGCAGAGCTTAGCCGAGCCGCCCGCGATACGTCGCGTCGCAGCGGTTGCCGACAAGCCTACGGGCAAGCCGCCATTAATGCGAACCGCGTTCTGGAACGTTGGTCAGTTGGACCCCCAATGCCGCGAACGTCCACCAGGCTTGACGTGTCCTTACGAGACTTCATCGCCTCTCGACTCTTCCCTTTGCCTTTGACCCCCGACGACCGCGTGTCAAAAGGCGTTGACGTGATGCATCCGTTTGGGGCGCCCGTTCCCGCAGAGGGGTCCCAGGCAAGGTGTTCGCGCCAAAACGCTTCATCGGGGGGCACACGGAGTGGCATCGGCCGTGAAGTACAGACCGCCATGACGTTTCACGGTGGGGGTCTTGGACAACTTGGGAGAGACCAAGACCCCCGCCACCTTCAATAACCAACAACCAACACACCAACGAGGCGACGGCCCGCAAGCCAAAGTCGAGTCCCTAGCCTCAAAGACAAGGACACACACCATGAAATTCAACAAGATCAACCGTTTCGTTGCTGCCGCTCTTCTCGCGGCGTTCGTTCTCACCACCGGTCCCGCGTTCGCTGCCGCTTCAGCGCCTGTGGGCAAGGTCAACCTCAACACCGCGACGGCCAGTCAGCTCGAAGACCTGCCCGGCATCGGCCCCGCACTCGCGGCCCGCATCATCGATCACCGCCAGAAGAACGGCGCCTACAAGTCGGTCGAGGACGTGATGGCGGTCAAGGGAATCGGCGAGAAGAACTTCGCCAAGATCCAGACCTACCTCTCGGTCGGCGCGGCGTCCGCGGCCACCAAGGAGACGCCGAAGCAGTAGGCAGACCTTGACCTGGGAATTGGGGGTGCGGATCAAACCGCACCCCCTTTTTTCTTGGTCCTCTGCGAGGCGACACCACCATGAAATCACTCACCACCGATCGTTCCGGCGTATCCGGCTACTCGATGCTCGAACTCCTCGTGGCTCTGGGGATCATTTTTCTCATGGGCGCGATCGCCCTTCCCAACATCATCGGATTTCGCCAGGAGATGGCGCTCGTTGGGGCCGCCCGTCAGTTCAAAGACGAGTTCATGAAGGCGCGCTCGATCGCGACCATGAAAAACACTCAGACCGCCATCCGCTTCGAGGAGACCTCAGCCGGACGGATCACGTTCTCGACCTACATCGATGGCAATGCCAACGGCGTCCTTTCCGTCGACATCAATGCGGGCATCGATCAACGGATCGCCGGCCCCTTCCTTCTCGACGCCGGCCAGCCCGGCGTGGTTGTAGGCGTTCAGCCGGGCGCTCCCGCTCCCGACGGCGGCGTGCTTGATTCTGAGCCCATCCGATTCGGCAACTCACGCATGGTTTCTTTTTCACCGCTCGGCACTGGAACGCCCGGCACTTTTTATCTGAGGACGAAGGACTGGATGGCCGGAGTGCGCGTCACCGGTGGATCAGCCCGCGTCCGCATCATGATCCTGCGCGGCAAGCGCTGGATCGATCGGCAGGGCTAGGCGATGCGTGCCCGAGAAGCTTCGCCCACGCTCAAAGTCATGCCGCGTGATCGTGAGACCGATGTTCCTCGCGATGCGACGGTTCTGGTCGCGGCCCCGCGTCCGGTGGACCAGCACTCGACGGGCGGTGTTCGCGTCCACAGTCAGGAACGAGACGTTGAAGGCGTGCTCAACATTTCCTCCGATGGCCGGATCCTGTTCTGGCATCCATCTGCGACTTTGGAACCGTGTGTGTTGCATTGCGTCACGATCTCCGGGGTCACGGACGAGCGAGGCACGCCGTTCGACGATCATTCCAGTACGTTCGTGACCGGGATCTTTTCCTACGTCGACCTGCAACTGCTTGCGGAGTAGACGGCGCCCACCGCGCACGGCAAGGGCGCCGCAATCCATGCCGGCGCCGTCACAGACAGGAAGCGTGTCCGTCTACGGACGGTCGCGGTTCATGACCAAGACCCAGGCCTGCACGAAATCGCTGACGAATTTCGGACCGCCATCGTTGGAGGCATAAACCTCCGATACGGCGCGTAGCTCGGAGTTGGACCCGAACACCAGATCGACCGGTGTCGCCGCCCATTTGAGCGCGCCCGAAGCGCGGTCATGCCCTTCGTAGAGCCCTTCCGTCCCGGCTGATTTTGACCATGCGGTGGACATGTCGAGCAGATTCACGAAGAAATCATTCGTCAAGGTTCCGGGTCGCGAAGTCAGAACGCCGTTGGCGGATCCAGCGGTATTGGCGTTGAGCGCCCGCATCCCTCCGACCAGCACCGTCATCTGCGGAACGGTGAGATCCAGCAGGTCGGCTCGTTCGACCAGCATTTGCGCTGGTGAAAGCCGGCTGTTCGGCGCGTAGTAATTCCGGAATCCGTCGGCGACGGGTTCAAGCGGGGCGAAGGATGCAGCATCGGTCTGCGCCTGGGTCGCGTCCACCCGGCCTGGCGTGAAGGGCACCTGCACCGCGGTGCCTGCCTGTTTGGCCGCCTGCTCGATCGCCGCGCCGCCTCCCAGCACGATCAGATCGGCCAGCGAAACTCGCTTGCCGCCTTTCTGAGCGCGGTTGAAGTCGGACTGGATCCCCTCCAGCTTTTTCAGGACATCCCGGAGCTCGGAGGGGTTGTTCGCGGGCCAGTTGACCTGCGGTTCGAGTCGCACGCGAGCGCCGTTTGCCCCGCCGCGCATGTCGGTGCCGCGATAGCTGGCGGCGGATGCCCAGGCCGTCCGCACAAGTTGCGGAACGGTCGCTCCCGATCTGAGAATGCTGGATTTGAGCGCGGCGATGTCCGCTGTGTCGATCTGCGCGTAGTCCGCTTTGGAAAGCGGGTCCTGCCAGATGAACTGCTGCGTCGGCACGTCCTTGCCCAGATAACGCGAACTCGGCCCCATGTCGCGGTGCGTCAGCTTGAACCAGGCCCGCGCGAACGCATCGGCAAACTGCTGAGGGTTGTTTTTGAATCGAAGCGCGATCACTCGATAGGCAGGGTCTTCCTTCAGGGAAAGATCGGTGGTGAACATGATCGGCGCATGCTGCACACCCGCGACATGGGCGTCCGGGACGAGATGGGACGCGCTGGCGTCGCTGGGAATCCACTGGATGGCGCCCGCGGGGCTCTTGGTCTTGACCCAATCGAAGCGAAACAAATTGTCGAGATAGCCGGTCGTGAAAGCAATCGGATTGGATGACCATGCGCCTTCCAGTCCGCTGCTGACCGTATCTTCGGCGTTGCCCTTGCCGCACTGGTTCTGCCAGCCAAGCCCTTGTTGCTCAACCGCCGCGGCCGAAGGTTCGGCGCCCACGCATTTGCCGGGATCATGAGCGCCGTGGGCCTTGCCGAACGTGTGTCCGCCTGCGATGAGCGCGACGGTTTCTTCGTCATCCATCGCCATTCTGGCGAACGTTTCACGGATGTCCTTGGCCGCGGCGACCGGGTCGGGATTGCCGTTGGGCCCTTCCGGATTGACGTAGATCAAACCCATCTGGACGGCCGCCAGGGGTCGTTCCAGCTGACGATCGCCGGTGTAGCGCTGGTCCGCGAGGAACTTGTTTTCCGGACCCCAATAGACGGTGTCCGGTTCCCAGTCGTCGACACGGCCGCCAGCGAACCCGAGGGTCTTGAAACCCATCTGGTCGAGCGCCACGGTGCCACTCAGGGCCATGAGATCGGCCCACGAAAGCTTGCGGCCATGATAGGCCAGACCAGCCGTCGCGCCTTGTCCAGGCTGACATTGTCGGGCCAGCTGTTGAGCGGCTCGAAACGTTGTTGCCCTCCACCCGCACCCCCGCGACCATCGGTGGTGCGATACGTGCCTGCGCTATGCCAGGCCATGCGGATGAAGAAGGGACCGTAGTTGCCATAGTCCGCCGGCCACCACGGTTGAGACGACGTCAGGACTTTGGCGATGTCGGCCTTTACCGCATCGAGATCGAGCGTTTTGAATTCCCGGGCGTAGTTGTAGTCAGCTCCCAGAGGGTTGGACTGTGGCGCTTCCTACCGCAGCGGGCTCAAGTCCAGATGATCCGGCCACCAGTCCTTGTTCGTCATGGCCTTTTCCTGGGCCGCGACCGGCGTGGAAAGCGTCAGCGGCGTGAATGCGGCCGCGACGATCACCATAAGTCCTACTGTCTTGCTTCGCATAGTCCGACGAGCTTCTCTCTTCGCCACAACCATGTCTGTGCGCTGACGTACGTCACGGCGCGGAACGGCCGGGTTGCTTCTAAAGCAATTCCGCCAGAAAGCTTCCAGTCGCCGTGGTCTTCGCGGCCGCGATCTGCTCGGGCGTGCCGGTGGCGAGAATTTTTCCACCGGCGTTGCCACCCTCCGGACCCACTTCAATGATCCAGTCGGCGGTCTTGATCACGTCGAGATTGTGTTCGATGACCACCATGGTGTTGCCCGCGTCCACCAGCCGATTGACCACGCCGAGCAGCTTCTTGATGTCGTCGAAGTGCAGGCCAGTCGTCGGTTCGTCGAGGATGTAGAGCGTCTTGCCGGTCGAACGCTTCGACAACTCGCGCGACAACTTCACGCGCTGCGCTTCGCCACCGGACAACGTCGGGGAGGACTGGCCGAGTGCTATGTAGCCGAGGCCCACGTCGGCCAGGGTGTCGAGCGCACGCTTGATCTTCGGATGGTGCTTGAAAAGCTCGCGCGACTCGTCAACCGTGATGGCCAGAACATCGGCGATCGACTTGCCGTTGTACTGAACGGTCAGCGTCGCCTCGTTGAAGCGTTTGCCCAGACAGACCTCGCACGGCACGTAGACGTCGGGAAGGAAATGCATCTCGACCTTCTTCACCCCGTCGCCTTCGCACGCTTCGCAGCGTCCGCCTTTCACGTTGAAGGAGAAGCGTCCCGCGGTGTAGCCGTTCTGCTTGGCGGTTGGAAGTTCGGCGAAGAACTCGCGCACCATGTCGAACACCTTCGTATAGGTGGCGGGATTGCTCCGAGGCGTGCGACCGATGGGCGTCTGGTCGATGTCGATGACCTTGTCGACGTGCTCGAAGCCGGTGATCTTGTCGTGCGCTCCCACCGTCACTTCGCTGCTGTGCAGCGCGCGCGCGGCGGCGGGATAAAGAATCTGATTCACCAGCGTGCTCTTGCCCGCGCCCGACACGCCCGTCACGCAGATGAGCTTGGCGAGCGGGAACGACGCGGTCACGTTCTTGAGGTTGTTCTCGCGAGCGCCGACGATCTGAATGGCCAGGCCGTTGCCCGGACGACGCGCCTTCGGTGTCTCGATGCTGAGCGTGCCCTTGAGATACTGCCCGGTGATGCTCTTGGCGTTGGCTTTGATCATCTTCGGAGTGCCTTCGGCGACGACCTCGCCGCCATGAATGCCGGCACCCGGACCGAAATCGACCAGCCAGTCGCACTCTTCCATCGCCTCGCGATCGTGTTCGACCACGACCACGCTGTTGCCGATATCGCGCAGGCGCTTCAGCGCTTCGAGAAGCTTGCGGTTGTCGCGCTGATGCAGGCCGATGGACGGCTCGTCGAGCACGTAGATGACGCCGGTCAGCTCGCTGCCGATCTGGCTGGCCAGACGAATACGCTGGCCTTCTCCCCCAGACAGCGATGGGGCCGCGCGATCAAGCGTCAGGTAGGTGAGACCGACATCAACCAGGAAACGCAGGCGATTCTTGATTTCCTTCAGAAGCTCGACCGCGATGGTCGCTTCCGCGCCCTTGAGCTTCAGGCCGTCGAGAAACTTGTAGGAATCGCCCACGGACAACGCGGTGAAATCCGCGATGGTCATGTTGTCGATCTTGACCGCGAGCGCTTCGCTGCGGACGCGCTTGCCTTCGCAGGTCGAACACGGACGCTGCGACAGAAAGCGCTGGTAGTAGTTGCGCATGTCTTCCGACTGCGTTTCCTTCATCCGGCGAAGCATCGACTTCAACAGGCCTTCGTAGCGCATGCGGAACGAACCGCCACCCCATGAGCCTTTGAACTTCACCGACACGCGATCGACGCCGGTACCGAAGAGCAGCACGTCCTTGTGCGCTTCCGACAGCTTGTTCCAGGGCTTGTTGAGATCGATTCCGCGTTCCTTGGACAGAGCGCGCACGATGTCGGAGCCCCAGCTGGTGGCGTCGTCGAGCTTCCCCCACGCCTTCACGGCACCTTCGTTGATCGACAGGTCAGGATTCGGAATCAAACGATCGGCGTCCATCTCCATGCGCGTGCCGAGGCCCGAGCAGTCGGGGCACATTCCCATCGGCGAGTTGAAGGAGAAGAGCTGAGGCGTCGGTTCGGGGAAGGAGAGGTTGCAGTTGGCGCAGGCGCGCTGCTGCGACATCACGCGATCGGGCTCGCCCTCTACCGCAACGATGACGACACCTTTGCCGAGCTTCAGCGACTGCTCCACGGAGTCCGCCAGACGCGTGCGATCCAGGTCGGGCTTGGCGATCAGACGATCGACCACCGCTTCAATGGAGTGCTTGCGCTTCTTGTCGAGACGGATGTCGTCCTCAAGCGCCACCACGGCTCCGTCCACGCGGGCGCGGGTGAAACCGCTCTTGCGAATGGTGTCGAACACGTCGTGGTGTTCGCCTTTGCGGCCATCGACGATGGGCGCGAGGACAAGGAATTTCTTCCCTTCCTTGAGCGATGCGATTTCCGCGACGATCTGCTGCGACGACTGCGGCTTCACATCGCGTCCGCACTTCGGGCACGAGAGATGACCGACCCGCGCGAAGAGAACGCGCAGGTAGTCGTGAATCTCGGTGACGGTGCCGACGGTGGATCGCGGGTTCGCGGAGGCTGCCTTCTGCTCGATGGAGATCGTGGGGGCAAGGCCGCGAATCGAGTCGTACAGCGGCTTGTCCATCTGGCCGAGGAACTGCCGCGCGTATGCGTTGAGGCTTTCGATGTAGCGGCGCTGGCCCTCGGCGTAGAGCGTGTCGAACGCGAGCGAGGACTTGCCCGAACCCGATGGCCCCGTGAAGACCACGAACTTCTTCTTCGGGATCGAAAGGGAGACGTTCTTGAGGTTGTGCTGACGTGCGCCGGTGATGACGATCGAGTCTGGTTCCAATGAATCCTCAGGGAGAGAAGGAAACGGAAAGGCGAAATTATAGCGAACGAGAGAGCTTCGCCAGGAGCGAACCTTTGACCCTACTGCGTCACACCGTATTTCACCTCGACGAGATACAGACCTTCAGGCGCCGCGGGCGCCGGCCACAGGCTGCGGTCTGCGCTGGCGAGCGCATCCTTGAGTTGATCCACGGTGACCGCCCCGCGGCCGGCCGAGATGAGGCCTCCGACCATCGCGCGGACCATGCGGCGCAGGAAGCCGTCCGCCTCCACATCGAAGGTCATCGTGGAACCGTCCCACGTCACTTCGGATCGCGTCACCGTGCGAACCGTGGTCTTGACGTCGGTGCCCGCATTCTGAAGAGACGCGAAGTCTTTGCGGCCGACAAAGAGCGACGCGACCAGCGCGACGGCTTCGCGATCGAGTTTGTAACCAGTGTGCCCAACGTAGCGTCGACGCACGGGATGCTGGGTGTCGCAGACATCGAGAAGGTAGCGATAGTGCTTCGACACCGCGGACCGACGCGCGTGAAAGCTCGCATCGACGATGGACGAACTGAGGGCCCGGACGTCCTTGGGAAGCGTCGAGTTCAGCGCGCGAGCGAGTTCACCATCCGGCCAGGGCCGCGGTCCGCGGAAGGAGATCACTTGACCGAGGGCGTGAACACCTTGATCCGTTCGGCCCGAACCCTGGATCCGAATGAAGACATCCTGGTGAAGCCGCTGCAGCGCCGCTTCAACTTCACCCTGGACCGTGCGACCCTTGTCCGCGTCCTGTGCTTGAAACCCCGCGAAACCGTAGCCGTCGTACGACAGCGTGACCCTCTGGTTGTATTCAGGCCGTCCGCCGTCGTCGCTCAATCTGCGGTCCCCAACTAAGAGACCGGACGCGATCCAGGCTTCACCGCGTCGGAGCCCGAAGCGCAGAGCGGACACGCCGAAGCGTTCCACGTCTCGACCGCGATGGGAAGCAGCGATTCGAACGGGACTTCGAAGCCATGCCGGCCCGAGCTACGGTCGACCAGCGATCCGACTCCGACCACGTGCGCGCCCGCGGCTTCGATCACCGAGAAAACTTCGCGGGTCGACTTGCCCGTGGTGACAACGTCCTCCACCACCAGCACGCCTTCTCCCGGCTGCAAAGCGAAACCGCGGCGCAGCGTCATGGCCGTGCCTTCGCGTTCGGTGAACATCGAACGTGACCCGAGCGCACGCGCCACTTCGTGGCCGATGACCACGCCGCCCATCGCCGGGCCGATGACCACCGCGGGAGCGAGGCCTTTCGTCTGAAGTTTCTCCGCCAGCTGACCTCCCAGTTCCGACGCGATCGTTGGATCCATCAGCACGCGCGCGCATTGCAGATACTGGGCGGAATGGAGACCAGAGGAGAGAACGAAATGCCCTTCGAGAAGGGCGCCCTGGAACTTGAAGATGTCGAGAATGTCGCTCACGGATTGATTATCTCGCCCTCGCGTGTGAAGCCCTCAGACCGAGGGCTCTCTGGGCATTCAACCGGGCTTGAAGCCGGGCATGACGTCGTTTTCGAGAACCGGTCTGGGCGCGCCCAGCTTGGTCGCGAAGGCTTCGATGTCGGCGCGTCGAAAGGCCTCCGACGTTTGCGACACCGTCCCATCCGCTTCGATGAAGAGAAGCGTAGGCACGGTGACCAGCCCGAGTGTGGTGGAGAGCGCGTAAGGGTCCGCTTCGGAGAAGAAGGGAATCGTGGCGCCCAGCTTGTCCAACGCTTCGACCGCTTCGGCCGGTGTGTCCTGAAGGACGAGCCGTGCGCGGCCGCCATCCTTATGGATGCGGTCGATGTAGGGAATCGTCTGGCGCGTGGTCTTGCAGTTCTTGTGGCCAAACAAAACGAGGGTCGGTCCGCCCGCATAGAGTGCGACTGTCGGCACGACGGCACCTTCCGGCGAAAGCAGCTCAGCCTGAGGCAGAGCGAACGGTGTCGCGAGAAGGGTCACGCGATCAAGCCTCGACGAAGTCGATGTTGAAGTCCTTCGTGATGATGCCGGCGTCACGTCCGCGCTTGAGGAAGGTGCGGATCGCTTCCTTGCCGCGCTCGCCGGTCTCGATGGTGAGGTCGTTGACCCACATGCCCACGAAACGATCGGCGATACCGGTCTGCATCCCGCGCGCGAAGGTCATAGCGTATTCGAGCGCCGCTTCCCGGTTCGCAAGTGAGTACTTGACCGTATCGCGCACGAGGCGGGTCAGGTGCTTCATCATGTCGGGCCCGAGATCACGACGGACCGCGTTGCCGCCGAGCGGAAGAGGCAGACCGGTTTCGGCCAGCCACCATTCCCCGAGATCGACCACTTTGCGCAATCCATCGCCGCCGTAGGTGAGCTGTCCTTCGTGAATGACCAGACCCGAGTCGGCGCGGCCTTCCCGGATTTCGTCGAAGACCT
Organism: Vicinamibacteria bacterium; assembly: GCA_039932395.1. Lineage (GTDB taxonomy): Bacteria > Acidobacteriota > Vicinamibacteria > Fen-336 > JAGNNV01 > JAGNNV01. The sequence continues at coordinate 17,901 of JBDTQB010000038.1, forward strand.
TGTCGAAGGGAACGACGTACGTATCGACATCGTCCGAGTACAGACGCAGGGCGAGATAGGCCGAGGTCATGGTGCCCGGGATGGCCACGCGACCGAGGTCCTTGCCCTTCGCATTCGCCTGAACCTTGGAGTCCTGCTTCGCCACCAGGATCGGACCGTAGCCGTCGCCGATGCTTCCGCCGCAGGGCATCAGCGCGTACTTGTCCGCGATGTACGGATAGGCATGGAACGAGCACGCCGTCACTTCGTACGTGCCGTTCATGGCGTCGTGGTTCAGGCTCTCGATGTCCTTGAGAACGTGCGAAACCTCGTGTCCGCCGGTGTCCAGCTTGCCCTTGGCGAGGCCGTAGAACATGAACGCGTCGTCGCTGTCGGGGCTGTGGGCAATACGAATTTTCATTGCGCGAATCATAAATGGCGGGCCTTGCCACGCGGTACGATCAGCGGTTACGCCGCTGCCGAGGCCGATCTGGCCCGCGTGATGTGACCGGTTCGTCGGATTGTGATCCGGTCATCCCGGCGCAGGCCGGGATCCCGGTCTGCACGACAGATCAGAGGATTCCGTAACGCTCCAAGAGAACCCGGATTTCGTCCTTAGTCTGGACGTAGGCCGCCCAGACCGATGCGGCCCAGGCGTGGATCGCGGCGTCACGCTCCGGCCCTTCGTTTGTCGCCATCACGTCCGAGACCGTCATGGATCCTCGGTCTTCTGGAAGGTCGAAAGTCGGCCAGTTCCGGTTTTGACGTGCCAAGTCCATGTGGGCGCGTTGGATGGCCTTCCCGGTGAACTGACGTTCGATCAGGAGATAGAGACCCACGAGTGCGAAGGTGATCTTGATGGGCTTGGTTTGCGCATCCGCTGCTTGCGCCGCGTAAGCATCGACGGCATGCTGATGGATGAAAGCCGCATCCCCCCGGACGAGCGTGTAACCCAGCAGCGCATGGAAGACTTCTTCGTCGGCCCTCATGGTCCCCCCTTTGTGCCTTTCATCACCCCCATCGTAGCCGTGTCTTTTTCACGGGGGCGCAGCCTTGCTAGCATTCTTCTGTCCTACAAGGAGGCACTTCAATGAATCGACGCACAGCACTCGTGGCCCTGGCCACCGCTTTCACCCTCACCGTTTCCGGCCCGGCCTTCGCTCAGGCGAAGAAGAACACCCGGCCCCAGATCGCGGTTCTGGACTTTGACTTCGGCACGGTTGACAACTGGTGGGGTCAGTACGACATCGGCAAGGGCATCGCCGACCAGCTCGTCGACGCTTTGGTTGAAGACGGTTCCTTCCGGGTCATCGAACGCAAGAAGCTCGCGAGCATTCTTGGGGAGCAGGACTTCGCGGCCTCCGGTCGCGCTGATCCCTCTGCCCAGACCATGGCAAAGATCGGCAAGATCCTCGGCGTCAAGTACATCCTCGTCGGGTCCATCACCAAGTTCTCCACGGAATCCCGCGGGAGCGGTGTTCGCGTGAAGGGGATTGGTCTGGGCGGTAAGAAGACCAAGAGCGAGGTCCGCATCACCGGCCGCATCATCGACATGAGCACTGGCGAGATCATGCTTTCCGGCAAGGGCGTGGGCGAGTCCAGCAAGGGCGGCGGCTTCAGCTTCAGCAAGGGCGGAACCGCGGTTGGCACCAATTCCGATGAGTGGCGCGCAAGCGGCATCGGCGATGCGCAGGAAGCCTGCACCAGCGACCTGATCAAGCAGCTCGTCGCGAAGATGGATCGTCTGAACTAACCAGCCCGTCCGTCGTCGTGAGAAAGGGAGCTTCGCGGCTCCCTTTCTTTTTGCGCGATCGAGTTCGTCGGCACTTACAATCCTGCGGTGAGCGATCGCCCCATTCTTCATATCGTCGATGGCACAGGTCTAGTCCATCGTTCCTTCTTCGCGGTGCGTGGCCTTTCCACCCGCGCCGGTCAGCCCACGGGCGCGGTGTACGGCTTCATCAACACCATCCGCGCCCTGATGGCGATTGAACAGCCCACCCATTTCATCGTGACCTTCGACGTGTCGGGTTCCACCGCGCGCGCGGCCGCGTATCCAGAGTACAAGGCCCACCGCCCCAAGATGGACGCCGACCTGGCTTCGCAGTTTCCCCTCGTCGATAAGGCCTGCGAGGCGTTGCGACTTCCTGTCGTCAGCGCGCATGGCTACGAGGCGGACGACGTGATCGCGACTCTGAGCCGGCAGGCGGTGGAGCAGGGGTTCGACGTCGTCATCATCACAAGCGACAAGGACATGCTCCAGCTCGTCTCGGATCCACGGGTGAGCGTGCTGGCGCCGGGACGCGATGGCAAGCCCGAGAAGCGCTACGACAGCGCGGGCGTCACCGAGAAGATGGGTGTGCCGCCTGAGCGCGTGATCGATTTGCTGGCGTTGGTCGGTGACGCGTCAGACAATGTCCCCGGCGTTCCGGGCATCGGGCAGATCGGCGCGGTAAAGCTGCTCCAAGAGTTCGGAACTCTCGACGACCTCCTTGCGCGGGCCTCAGAAGTGAAAGCCGCGAAACAACGTGATGGACTCATCCATCATGCCGAGAGCGCGCGCCTCTCGCGTCAACTCGTCACCCTTGACGACAAAGTTCCCGTGACCTTCGAACCCGATACCGCAGTGGTGGTCAAGCCCGATCGCGACGCTTCGTACCAGCTCTTCAAGGAACTCGAGTTCTCGATTTTCGCGCGCGATGTCGCTCCGGTCGCGACCGCGTTTTCGTTCACGCATCGCGTGGTTGAAGGAGCCGCCGAGCTCGATGGTTTGATTCAAGCCGCGCGCACCAGCGGTGAAGTGGCTTTCTCGCTTTGCCTTTCGCCCGATCGACCGATGGATGCGCACATCCGCGGCATCGCTTTGGGCTGTGGCGACGACACCGCCTTTCTCGCCGTTTTGAAGGAAC
>JBDTQB010000039.1:0-20632 GCA_039932395.1 Vicinamibacteria bacterium
TCGCCTACTACACAGGCCCCGTCTTCGAAGCGGTTCTTCTCGATGCGCCGGAGTTTGGTTCCGTCTTCGGCGGCGGACGTTACGACGACCTCGTCATGCGCTTCCTTGGCGAACGCGTGCCCGCGACCGGCGCGTCCATCGGCGTCGATCGCTTGCTGGCGGCTCTCATCAAGTTAGGCCGCACGGGAACACGCAAAGCCACCGCGCAGATTCTTGTCACCACCATCGATCCGTCGTTGATGGATGACTATCTCGCCATCACCTACGAGCTGCGCCGTGCGGGCGTGCCGACCGAGCTTTACCTCGGCGCGGAAGGCGGACTGGGCAAGCAGATCAAGTACGCCGATCGCGCTGGAATTCCGGTGGTGCTGATCCTTGGCTCCGACGAGAAAGCCAAGGGCATCGTCACGCTGAAAGATCTCGAGGCAGGTGCCAAGGGCGCGGCCCAGCTTTCACAGAACCGGGATCAGTGGCGCCAGTTGAGACCGGGCCAGTTTGAAGTCGCTCGCACTGATCTGGTCAAAGCGGCGAAGGATTTTTCCCGCCCCTAAGACTCAGCCTTCCGCGTTCGGCTCGCCGATGCGGATGGTGTTCTTGCCCGCGCGCTTCGCCTCATACATACGGAGGTCTGCCTCGGCATTGAGTGCGTCCAGGTCCGCGTCCTTAGGACTGAAGGCCACCGCTCCCACGCTCAAGGTCACCGGCCAGTTCTTCTCGTTTATGGCCGACTGGATGTCATCGCGTAGCCGCCGCACCGCAGGTTTCGGCCCCTCTCCACGTGGATGTTCCAGAAGGACCGCGAACTCATCACCTCCAAGACGCGCGACCAGGTCGGTCCTTCGCGCCTTCTTCTCCAGGATTTCGGCGAGGTCCTTGAGCAGTTGGTCGCCGGCCGCGTGTCCCTGGAGATCGTTCACGCGCTTGAAGCCATCCAGGTCAAAACACATCAGCGTCATCTGAACCGCCGCGCGTTCCGCGCGGCGAACCAGCAACTTCGAGGCTTCAGCGAATCCGCGACGGTTGAGCAGAGACGTCAAGGGATCCCGGCGCGCGAGTTCGCCCTGCGCCAGCGTGCGATTGAGGCTCTTGAGAATCACCACCGCGCAGATGATTGCGATGAGCGCGAGGGCCAGGCTCGTATAACTCCAGACCCTCTGCAGCTGTCCGACGCGCGCGCGATGCGAAACCAGGAATGCGCGCATCTTGATGTCGAGGCTCCGGCCAGCCTCCAGTGCCGCGCGGTAGCGCGTCTGCTGATCACGGACGCGCGCGGTCGCCGTCGTGCGATCCACGGTGAGGCTCGCGACCTGTTCCGGAACTTCGCTCCACAACAACGCGGCGGTCTCCAGCTTCTCTACATCCGGTCCGAATCCAAGGGCTTTCAGTTCCGGGGACGAGCGAAGATCCTGAAGCGCCTGCGTCTGCTGCGCATGGGCTTCCCGGTATTCGTCGAGAAAACGTTCCTCCCCGTCGAGCTGGAATCCTCGGATCGAGGCAACCTGGATGGCCAGAGCAAGCAGCACCTGGGTCACCTGCTCCTGCTTCGACGTCACAACGAAATTGTCGTCTCGCAGCCCTTCGATCGAACGATCGAACATCGGTGGAATGGTGACAAGCGCCAGGAGCGCCAGCAACGTGAAAGCCGTGGCAAACCGAGCGTTTCGTGAAACCGTGAGCATGGGGACGTTGCCAGTCTAGGCCGCGCCGCCCGCCGAGCGGCGTCCTGCGCCCCTGCGTGCCTGCGTGCCTGCTGCAGGCGGAGGGCGACCTTTTCTACGCCGCCGCGCGCGACCGACCCATCCGGATCGGATTCACCGGCGGATCCGGGCGTGGGGGCTCTTCGACGGGCGGTGGCGACGGGCTGCCATCCGGTGCGTCGAGCGGTTCAGGCTGGTCGGGGTCGGGATTGGCGTGATGCAGACCGCCGATGGCCACCCTACTCATCGTCTCCCCGATCCATGGTCGAGTTGGTTTCGAAGACCTTGCGGGCTGGCGCGGGGCGCGTTGGGATGGGGATCAAGGGGAAGATCTTGACCGTTTTCGACCCGTCGCCAAGCCGCTTGCGATGCTGCTTTGGCTTTTTCCCAGGTGAGGGGCGAGTCGGCCCGATGCGCATCCCAGTCACGCTGAAGTTCAGAGTACAAATCCAGGAAATCGCGGCCTTCGTAGCGTTGATACGACTCCCATCCGAATCGATACGCGGGCTCGTAGTCCGCGTATTTGAGATTTCGTTCGACATAGGGCTCGCTCTTGAACTGCCGTGCCCAGTATGTGTTCTCTCGCGCAGCATCGATGGATTTTGCCGCGCTCTTGCCTGCGACCCCACCGAGAACGCCTCCAAAGGCAGCGCTCACAGGGGCGCCCCCTGGATCTTTCACTGGATCAATCGTCTGTTTCATTACGTTCTTCTGACCTTCCAAAGTGCGCGCTTGGAAACTCACTGAAAGATACGGAAATTGCCGAGGAACGAATACAGAATGAAGAAGGCGATGAGGGTACCGAAGCAACCACATCCCATTTTTTTCGCGCCCCATCCGGCCACCACTCCACGAAGAATTTTGCTCACGTCGAACCTCCAGTTAAACCGACGCTGGCTCCTGATGCACCGACCGTGCCACTCGATTCGGGCTGATTTCAAGGCCTTTTCCGGCCGCCGACGCCGAGCTTTGTAGAAATAGAGCGCGCCGACACCCCCTACGAGCCGGGAACCGGACGCCTCCATAAATGACTCTTGAATCGGATGGACATCCATATATATTCGAGAGGTGATCCCGTCGACGCTGGCAAAGGGACGGCCCGCGCCTCTTGGCGTTCACAGGAGCCTTGTCGCGATCCTGTGCGCGGTGACCGCCGCGGTTTTGCTCGCACCCGCTTCACTCGCTCGAGCGCAGAATGGGCGGGACACGGGCGACGACAAAGGAGACGAGTCCCGACAGCTCACCCGTTTGAGCCTCGAAGAGCTGGCCAATATCAAAGTGGTCAGCGTGTCGAAGCGCGAAGAAGGGAATCTCGAAACGCCGGGATCGGTCAACGTCATCACCTCCGAGGACATCCGCCGCACCGGTTCGATCTCGATTCCCGATGCGTTGCGCACCTCGCCCGGATTGCAGGCGGCGAAGATCGACGCCGACGAATGGGCGCTTGCCATCCGCGGCTTTTCCAGCCGCCTGTCGCGCTCCGTGCTGGCCGTGGTCGACGGACGCAGCATCTGGACGCCGCTCTTCGCCGGGATCTTCTGGGACTCGCAGGACGTGATGCTGGAGGATGTCGAGCAGATCGAAGTCAGCCGCGGTCCCGGTGGCGCGGTTTACGGCGCGAACGCCATGAATGGCGTCATCAACATCACGACGAAGAGCGCCAAGGACACCCAGGGAGGATTGCTGGCCTTAGGCCTCGGCACCGCCGATCGGGAAGCAGCGCTCCGTTACGGCGGCAAGTTCGGCACGGACGTGAACTACCGCGTCTTCGGCAAGTACGCGTTGCGCGATGGGACCAAGCCGATCACCCCCGCCGGATACGACGACGCCTGGAAGCTCGGCCTCGGTGGATTCCGCATGGACTGGGAACGAGATCCCGCGAATGCGATCACCCTGATCGGCAACCTCTATGACGGCAGTTCGATCCAGCCCACCACGCTCGCGAGTTTCACCGCACCCTTCGCGCGGGTGGTGGCGGGCGAGGCCAGGTTCACGGGTCAGAATATTCTGGGCCGGTGGAAGCGCGCCTTGGCCGGGCATGGCGAGATCACGTCGCAGGCCTATTTCGACCACTCGAAGCGTGTGGAACCGTACTACGGAGAAGGGCGCAACACGGTCGACCTCGACATCCAGCATCACTTCGACTGGGGCGGACGAAACGACTTTGTGTGGGGCGCGAACTTCCGCCGGTCGGATGGAACGTTCAACGGGAGTCAGGTGATCCGTCTCGATCCCGCGCGCCGAGCGGACGATGTGGCCGGTGTGTTCGCCAACAACGAGATGCGAGTTCTCGATGATCGGCTGCGCCTGACCGCGGGGACCAAGCTCGAATGGAACGACTACTCCGGCTGGAATGCGCAGCCCAGCGCGCGGGTGGCGTACGTCTTGCCCCATCACACCTTCTGGGGCTCGTTAACCCGTGCGGTGCGAACGTCCTCACGCATTGAAAGAGACATCGTGCTGTACTCGCCCCTCAGCGCCACGGAGCCGATTTTCGCCAAGACCACCGGTTCTGACGCCTTCCAGCCCGAGAGTGTCGTGGCCCTCGAAACCGGCTACAAGCTTCGCTTTTCCCGCGTCATCCTGACCGCGTCCGCGTTTCGCAATCGTTACTTCGAAATCGCCAACAACGTCCCGGGGACTCCGTTCACCGAAGGTGGAGGCGACGAGCCCATTCGAACCGTGACGCCCATCTCGATCCTGAACGGCGGCGACGGCCACAGCACCGGGTTCGAAGCCAAGGCCATCTTCTCGCCGTCCGCGAAGTTCCGCCTCGACGGTTCCTATTCGTATCTCAAGGTCACCCGCGAAGGCGCCACTGCGGCGACCTTCCGCCAGAACACGCCGCGGAATCAGTTCTGGCTCACGTCGTACTTCACCCCCGTGCCGAAGCTGGACGTTGATCTGGTCTTCAGAGTTCTCGGAGCGATCCCCAACGCCGGCCAACGTGTCGGCGCGTACGCGGACACGGATCTGCGGGTCGGTTACCGCCCGAGCGAGAGGGTCGAGGTCTCCGTCACCGGCACCAATCTCTTGCATGCCTCGCACCCCGAGTTCGGTGGTGGATTCGTGGTGGAACGCGCCGTCCGCGTTCAGACCACCGTTCACTTCTAGATCCATGTCGACGCATGGCTTGATGTCCAGGAGATCGAGGGCGAGTGTCTTCGTCGCCCTGACCGCCCTTGTCACCGCTTCGGCGTTCGCGCAGACGTCCTATCAGCCGACGGAGATCGAAGTGAAGGCGGCGTTCCTGTATCACTTCGCGCAACTCGTGACCTGGCCTGAGGGGGTGGAATCCGACCCGGACGCGCCGATGGTCATCGCCATCGTTGGACCGGATCCGTTTGGCGAGAAGCTCGAAGCGACGATTGGCGATCAGAAGGTCAAAGGCCATCCTCTCAAGATCGTGCGGGTCGCGAGTGCGTCGGAACTCACGACATCGCCGCAGATCGTCTTCGTCGGAGCCGCCGATCGCTATGACATCGACAAGGCGCTCACCGCGCTGGGCAAGACTCCCGTGCTCACGGTGAGCGCCGCCAACGGATTCGCTCGCAAAGGCGGAATGATCGAGTTCCGGCTGACTCGGGATCGGCGCGTCACTTTCGACATCAACGTGCAGGCCGCCGCCAGCGCGGGTCTGAAAATGAGTTCGCAGCTGCTTAAGATCGCCCACATCGTGGAGCCTTCGCGATGAGCACGTTCGCCCGCCTTCCCATCAGCCGGAAGCTGACCGTGATCAGCGGGCTGACCATCACGGTGGCGCTGATGTTCTCCAGCGTCATCTTCCTGGCCTACGACCGGGTCAGCATCCAGCGGATGATCGGGCGCCGCATGCACACCCAGGCGGAAACGGTCGCGTTCAACAGCGCCACCGCCCTGGTGTTCGCGGACCCGGACTCAGCCACGCGCACGCTGACGAGCCTTCAGTCGGACATCCACGTTCTGTCCGCGCGAATCTACAGGGTCGACGGCAAACTGTTCTCCGAGTATGTGCGCGCGGGCGAAGCTCCACAGCGTGAACGGGATCCCAAAGGTTCGGGCGTCAACCTGAGCGAACAAATCGAAGGAGGCGAGTTCGTGGTCACCCGGCCGGTGGTGTTCGAAGGGAAGAACCTGGGCAGGCTGGTCATGCGCTCCGACCTTCTCGAACGCGACGAGCGCTCCCGAACATTCGCCACCATCGTAGGCATGGCGTCCCTGCTCGCGCTCGGCGTGGCGCTGACCTTTGGACGATTCGCGCAGCGCGCGATCTCCGAGCCGATCCTCCACCTCGCTCAGGCCGCTCACCAGATCGCCGAGAACAACGATTTCACACAGCGCCCAAAGCCCCTGGCCGAGGATGAAGTGGGAGCTCTCGTCACGTCCTTCAATCACATGCTCGACGGCCTGCAGCGACGAGATCAGGACTTGCGCAGCGCTCACGAGGAACTCGAGAAGCGCATCAAAGAAGCCGACGAAGCGAACCGGCTGAAGGATGAATTCCTCGCCACCTTGTCGCACGAGTTGCGGACTCCGCTCAACGCCATCCTCGGATGGGCGCAGATCCTGCGCAAGGGCGGCCTCGATCCAGAAACCGTGGACAAGGCGCTCGAAACCATCAGCCGCAACGCCCTCGCACAGGGACAGATCATCGCGGACATCCTCGACATGCAACGCATCATGGCGGGCAAGCTGCGGTTGAACCTTCAGGCTCTGGAGCTTGCTCCCCTGGTGCGTCGGGCGATGGACACGATCAGTCCCTCCGCTCGAACCAAGGACATCGAGATGCAGGCCTTGATCGACGCCGGCCCGGGGGCGGTGCTGGGCGACGACGACCGTCTGCAGCAGGTCATGTGGAATCTGCTGTCGAACGCGGTGAAGTTCACTCCGAAAGGCGGACGCGTTCGTGTGTCGCTGGTGAAGATCAACTCACACCTTGAACTCAGCGTCGAGGACTCGGGGCCGGGGCTTGATCCTTCGTTCATCCCCTTCGCCTTCGATCGATTCCGCCAGGCCGATTCGTCAAGCACGCGGCGACACGGCGGCCTCGGTCTGGGTCTCGCCATCGTTCGCAACCTCGTGGAGCTTCACGGCGGCACGGTCGCCGCGGGCAATCGCGAGACGGGCACGGGTGCGGTTTTCACGGTCCGCCTTCCCTGCATGAGCGTGCGTCCGGCGCAGCGTCCCCTGGCCGTAGGCATGCGCTACCCTGAAGCGGAGAGTCAGCTCTCACTCGAGACGGCGCCCAGTCTTCACGGCATCCGCGTGCTCGTCGTCGATGACGAACTCGACTCGAGGGAGATCACCGCGGAAGCCCTGGCCCGCTGCGGCGCCGATGTGACCACCGCGGGTTCGGCCGCAGAAGGCCTCAGTCATCTGAAGCGCGTGCGGCCCCACGTCCTGCTGAGTGACGTCGAGATGCCGGAGGAAGACGGCTACTCGCTGGTGCGCAAAGTGCGCGCGCTTCCGGCCGACGAGGGTGGCCTCACTCCCGCCGCGGCGCTCACCGCTTACGCGGGAGCGGAAGACCGCGTCCGCGCCCTCGCCGCGGGGTTCCAGATCCACGTCCCCAAACCCGTGCAACCGGCCGAGCTTGCCACCATCGTGGCCAGTCTCGCCCGGGGAACCGCGCGCTAAGACGCGCATCCGGGTTGCGCGGGCCGCTCGGTTCAGCGTACCGTTGCCAACGTTCAACGGAGGCCTGATGGAAGATCCAAACTACGAATACGACGCTGTTTCAGTGGTCGGCAATGCGGAAGTCACGAAGGCCTTCGCCATGCACGCAAAGGGCTGGGAATTCATGCAGGCTTGGACGTCGCACAGCAGCGGCGACTGGCTGTTCTTCCGCAGGGCGCGCGCCTCGGAAGCGATCGACCTTCAGACCCTGTAGATAGCGATGCTGTCGAGAAGTTTCGTGAGCTGAGACTGCAGCGCTGAGCTGTCCTGCCAGTCGGCGAACGACAGGACGCTTTCTTCCGTCACTTTTTCGGTGATGCGTCCCTGCCATGCCGACATCTTCCACGACTCGTCCAGGCTCACGGGGCAAAGAACATCTTCGCCCAGCGACTTCTCCAGTTTGCGTGCGAGGCGCATCTCGTGCTCGACCCAGTCACTTTGAACTGAGCTTTCCGACAAGACCAGCAGCAGCGTGAGGTCGTGCTGGATGGCGAGCTTCGACTGACGCTCGCGCAAAGCACCCTTCGTCTCGTGCGCCGCGACCCAACTCGAAATGCCGCGCTCGAGCAGAAGCTTCCTCACCTCATCCACGAACGCTGAATCAGCCTGGGAGCAGGAGATCAGGATGCGCTTGCGCTGGAGCCTCGCATGCGCGCGCGCGCCCAGTGTCTTCTGCTGAAGCTCGCCAAGTTCCGTCGCAGAGAGCGAAGGGTCGTATTCCTTCGCGGCGCAGATCTCCCAGGGCGTCAGGCCACAACCGCGGAGAAATCCTTCAGGCAACTTCCCAAGCGACCGGCTCAGGGTGTCGGCGCCGATCGTGGAGGGAGACGCATGCTGGAGCGTTTCGAGGCCCTGGACGTGTCGAAGGTCGAGGTCGGCGAAAACCGTGCCGCCCACTGCGGCCTCGGTCAGGTTGGACGACTCGAGGCGCGTATCCGTCAGGTTGGCGCCGCGCAGATTCGAGCGCGTGAGATCGGCGCTGCGCAGGTCGGCCCCATGAAGAGTGGCGCTGTGAAGACTCGCGCCTTTCAGATTGGCGCCGGTCAGATCCGCGCCACGAAGGTCGGCGCCACGAAGGTCGGCTTGAGAGAGGTCCGCCACGCGCAGGTCGGCGCGGCTGAGGTCGACCCGAACAAGCTTCGCGGAACGAAGGTCGGCGCCATTCAGGTCGGCTCCGCGCAGATTCGCGCCATCAAGAGTCGCGCCGCCGAAGTTGGCGCCCTTGAGGTTCGCTCCGCGAAAGTCGGCGCCATTCAGGTCGGCGCTTCCGAAATCGGTCATGCCCACATCGGCCATGCCCAGGTCGGCGCGCACCATCTTGGCTTCACGCAGATCCGCGCCGTGAAGGTTCGCGCCGCGCAAATTAGCGCCACGGAGATTCGCGCCTCGCAAATTGGCGCCGCGCAGGCTGACGCCTGAAAGTGCGGCCCCCTGAAAGTCGCGTTCCCCCGCGGCGACGCGACGCTGAATCTCCCCGGTGGCCGTGTTCGTGGTCATATCGCGTGGCAAAAGCTTAGCCCCACCTTCTGGAGAAGGCTTATGGTTCTCCCATGACCGACGCTCTGAGGCTTTGGCCGCTGCTCACCGCGACCCACCGCTACGACAAGTCCATCTCCACATGGAATCGTGGCCGCGGTGAACAGATCGAAGCGCCGGTCCTCGCCTACCTGATCGAAACCAGAAACGGTCGCATCCTTTACGACGTGGGCTGCGACTACACCAAGATCCACGACGACGCGCTTCGAGCCCGCTACTACAGTCCTTTGGTGTTCGACTTCGGCGCGCCGGATATGACGGACGACCAGCGGCTGCCCCGTCATCTGGGTCGGCTGGGTCTGACGCCCAGGGACATCGACGTGATCTTCGTCGGCCACCTTCATTTCGACCACGCGGGCGGCCTCAAAGACCTGCATCGCTCCGGCTGTGGCGCGGAAATCCATGTTCACGAGGCGGAGATGGCGGCCGCGCGGGCAGGTGTGGACACCTCCGTCTTCGCCGACGATCTGGTCGACGACTCGGGCGCCGCTCTTCCGTTCGTGCTGAAGGCCGCCGAATACTCCGTGGCGCCCGGAGTTCAAGCGATCGAAACGCCGGGCCACACCGCGGGTCATATGTCCATGCTGATCGAGTTGCCGAAAGGCCGGCCGATTCTCCTCGCGGGCGACGCCGCTGATCTTCAGGAGAATCTGGACGACGAGATCGCGGTCGGAACGTTCGTCGAAGGCGGGCACGACGCGTGCGTGAGCAGCATTCGCAAGCTCAAGCAGATAGCGGAAGAAACGGGAGCATGGATCTGGCCGAACCACGACCTCCCGTTCTACCGGACGCTGCAGGCGTTTCCGAACTCCTACGAGTGATGCGGACGCCGCTTAACGCTTGGGTGAGAGCGCGAGCGGCGGTACCACGGGACCGTACGGCTTCACCTGATCTTCGATCGTCTTCTTGTCGCCCACCGCGATGATGACCGCCTTGGTGGCGTCAATGTACTTCTGCGTCATCTGCTGAACCCGCGCCGGAGTCACGGCGCGAACCTTGCCAATGTACGTATTCAGGTAGTCGACAGGCAGGCCGTGAAGCCGGATGAACTCAAGCTGGGAAATGATGCCAAAGCGATCGGAGTTGCGCAGGACGAAGTTGCCCAGCATGTAGTTCTTCGCGGACTCGATCTCGGCGTCGGATGGAGGAGCAGCGTGGATCTTGTCGATCTCGTAAAAGATTTCCTTGAGCGAGGCGCCAGTGACGGCGGTGGTGACGTCGGCGTTTTGTGCCCAGGTGGCATCGCGGTAGCGGTTCTGGACCTGGGAGTACGGCGAGTAGGTGTAGCCCTTGTCCTCGCGCAGATTCTCGGTCATGCGCGATGAGAAGTAGCCGCCGAGCACGTTGTTCGCGACGGAGAGAGCAATGGCGTCTGTGTTTGACGCATCAATCGTCGGCAGCCCGACAATGAGAGTCGTCTGCACCGCGCCCGGCTTGTCAACAATGTGGACCGCTCGCTCGGCGCGCGGCTTGGGTGGGACGGGGTGCGACATCACGCCCTTCTTCCAGGACGCGAAGCTCGCGCGGATCGCCGCTTCGACGGGTGCGGCCTCGAACCTGCCGACCACATAGATGCGGGTGCGCGAGGCGGCCCAGTTGGCGTCATAGAACGCTTTCGCCTGAGCGAGCGTGTAGCCCTTCAGCATGGCCTCCGTCGGAAAGATCCGGCCGTAGGAATGGTCGCCGTAAATAACCTCGCGGAACTTCTCGACCGCCATCTGCTGCGGATTGCTCTTCGCGATCGACAGGCGGCGCAGATTGTCGGCCTTTAACCGATCGAGCTCAGTGGCGGGGAACTTCGGGTGAAGAGCCAGGTCGGCCATGAGCTTGATCAGGTCGGGAGTGAATTCGGACAAGGCTGAGCCCGAAACGAGCGCGGTATCGGCGCCCACATTGATGTCCACATCACCGCCCATTTCCGCGACGGCCTTCGAGATCTGGGTGCCTGTCCTGGTCAGCGTGCCTTCGCGCATCAGTTGTGCTGTGAGATCGCCGAGCCAGACTTCATTCGCCCTCTCGTAGGCGTTGCCCGCAGCCACGTAGAGACCGACGTCGACCTTCGGCGTGTTGCCGTAGTTCAGCATCGTCACCGACATTCCGTTGTCGAGAACGAATTCCTTCGGAGCGGGAACTGCGAAGTCGCGAGGCGCTGAGGGCGGGGGCGGAGTTTCCTTCTCGGGCGCTTGCGCGAAGACGAGGGAGCCCGAGGCAACACACACGCACGCGGCGGTGAGACGAGTCAGGAATCTGAGTTGGTTGTTCATGGTCATCGGCTCCTTAGTTCCCCGCCTTGGTTGGTTTGGCCTTGGCCCCGGCCTCGGCCTTGCCCGGCACGGTCAGAATGGTGCGGTTGGTACTGCGCAGATACTCCTGCGCGGTCTTCTGGATCAACGCAGGAGTCACCTTGGCGAACTCAGCTTCGAGCGAATTGATCTTGCCCGGGTCGTCATCGAACAGCGCGAACGAGGCCAGCAGGTTCGCGCGGCCGAAGCCGAAGAAGTCCTCCATCTGGCCATAGAGCCACGAGCGCGTCTTCACTTTCGCGAGCTCCAGGGTGGCGGCGTCGATCGGAGCGGTGCGCAGCTTCTCGATCTCGACATCGAATGCGGCCAGAATCGTGGCGCTGGGCGTGCTCTTGTCGTGAAAGAGATAGGTCTGGAAGAAAGCCGGGCCGTTGATGTCGAAGAGATTCCCAAGGTCGGCGTTGATGCCGCCTGAGACTCCGTCGGTGTAGCCCTTGGTCTGAACGAGCGCCTCGTAGAGGCGGCTGTCGCGCCCCTGAAGAAGGATCTGATCGATCAGCCCCATCGCGAAGTATTCCGGAGTCAGGCGCGGTGGCATGTGATAGGCGATGGCGATGGCGGGACGGGGAGCCTCGGGGTAGTTCTTCACCCCACGCTTCTCCTTCTCCTGGCGCGGCTCGGAGATGTCCGCGTTGGGCGCGGGCGGCGAGGCCTTGATGCCGCCGAAGTACTTCTTCGCCCACGCAAGAGTCTGCACGGGCTCGATGTCGCCCGAGACCACGAGGACGGCGTTGTTGGGCGCGTAATAGGTATCGAAGAACTTCTTCACGTCTTCGAGAGTCGCGGCATCGAGCTCAGCCAGATCGCCGTAGAAATTGTGGGCGTTGTACCAGTTCGTGTTGGCGACCATCGGCATGTCGAGCCAAGGGAATCCGCCATACGGCTGATTGAGAACGTTGACCTTCACTTCGTTCTTCACCACACCCTGCTGATTGGTGAGGTTGTCCTGATCGATGGCGAGACCTTTCATACGATCAGCCTCGGCCCACATCGTGGTCTCGACGGTGTTCGCGGGAACGACCTGGTAGTAGTTCGTGAAGTCGAACCGCGTCGAGCCATTCAGGACGCCGCCGTTCTTCTGGATCAGTCGCGCGTACTCAAGCTTGCCGAGATTTTTCGATCCCTGGAACATCAGATGTTCAAAGAGATGAGCGAAGCCGGTGCGATCGCGTGGTTCGATGCGAAAACCGATGTTGTAGTACACCGCGACCGTCGCGGTGGGCGCGGTGGCGTCCCTGGAGAGGACAACCTTGAGGCCGTTGTCGAGCTTGTGATACTCGAACGGAACCTTGAGGCTCTCGACCGCGGAGGCGGTGAAGGGAGCTGCGATCAAAGCGAGCGTGAGGAGTGGGAGTCGATTTCGCACGGGTCGTTTGACCTCCATGGAGATGAGAACGGGATGTAGGACGTCGGTCAATTCAACAGAATGAACGGCCGTTCGGCCGGGACTTTCCTTGCTCACTATGACGTCGCGCCGCCGCCAAAGGTTCCGCGCAAAACTGGTGAAGAAGAGGATCAGGCGGTCCGCGATGGCGCTAGAGTCAAAGCGATGGCCGTCCAAAACCGAGATGTGAACCCCACGCCCATCGCCGTCTGGATCGTTGCGCTGATCTTCGTGGCGCTGCAACTTGGATTCGGCCCGCGCTATCCCATATTCCGCGACGAGTTCTATTACCTGGCTTGCGCCGATCACCCTGCGCTCGGCTACGTGGATCATCCGCCGCTCTCCATTCTCATCCTCGCCGCGTGGCGCGCGGCCTTCGGCGACTCCATCGTTTCGCTTCGTGTGCTCCCGTCGCTTGCGGGCGGACTCATCGTCTGGTTGACCAGCCGCCTGGCCGGGGCGATCGGTGGCGGCGCCTTCGCGCAGACCTTCGCAGCAGTCGCGGTGCTGGCCGCGCCGACCGTCCTCGGAATCACCAGTTTCTATTCGATGAACGCGTTCGACTTCCTCTTCTGGCTGGGCGGCTTCCTCTTCATCCTTCGACTCAGTCGAACGGAAGCGAAGGACGCGACGCCGACCTGGGCTTGGTTTGGCATGCTCCTGGGGCTTGGGCTACTCAACAAGATCAGCGTGCTCGTCCTGGGAGCCGGACTCGCGGCGGTTCTCGTCCTCACTCCGATGCGCGCGCACCTTCGAACGCGCGGGCCGTGGCTCGCAGCGCTCATCGCGTTCGCGCTGTTCGCTCCATACGTTCTCTGGCAGGTTCAGAATGATTGGCCGACGTTGGAGTTCATCAACAACGCGGCGAAATACAAGAACGTATCGCTCGGTCCGTGGGGCTTCTTCAAGTCCCAGCTTCTCGACTTCGGCCCGCTCAATGCTCTGTTCTGGATTCCGGGATTCATCTGGCTGATCTTTGCGAAACGGATGCGTCCGTACCGCTCTCTCGCCATCGTGTTTGTGGTCGCTTTTCTTTCCTTCATGAATGGAAAGGCCTATTACCTTGCGCCCGCGATGCTCATTCCGCTGGTCGCCGGAGCCGTGTTCGCGGAGCACGTCATCTCGAAACCGAGCCTGATGTGGATGAGGCCGGTGGTGCTGATCGTGCTTCTTCTGGCCGCGGCGCTTCCGTCGCCGGTCGTCGTGCCGATCCTCAACCCCGAAGATCTTGGTCCGTACATGCGGAAGATCGGCCTGATTCCCAAGTCCGCGGAGAAGAGCGCGCTCGGCGTTCTCCCGCAGCACTTCGCCGATCGCTTCGGCTGGGAAGAGCTCACCGACATCACCGCGCGGGCGTGGACCTCACTCAGCGATGAAGAGCGGCGCACCGCGATCATCGCGACAAGCAACTATGGCGAGGCGGGCGCCATCAACTACTACGGTCGAAGCCGTGGCCTGCCCACCGCGGTGAGTCAACACAACAACTTCTTCCTGTGGGGGCCGGGCCGCACCGATGTGACGGTGGTGATCGCCATCGGTTCGTCGGCGGAAGATCTCCGTGGAGCCTTCGAAGACGTACAGCCCGTGGCCGCGATGACGAATCCATTCGCGATGCCTTACGAGCGGGAGAACGCGGTGACCATCTGCCGGAAGCCGAAGAATTCGCTAGTGGAATTGTGGAAGCGGGGGAAGAAGTTCATTTAGTGCCGTCGCTCGCAGGTGGCCAAGGCCTGGGGTGAAGATAGAAGCATGACGAAGACAGAAGAGGGCGAGAAGGGCGATGGCGGGTCGAGCCGATGGCTGAAGGTCGGTGGCGTTGTCGCGCTGATCTCTCTGGCTATCGAAGGCGCCTTCGTGTTGCCTTTGAGCACATGGGTGAGTCAGCTGATCGACTGGATGCAGGCCGCGGGCCCCACCGGAGCGATCGCCTATGCCGTCGTCTACATCCTGGCCGCCATCCTGATGCTTCCCGCATCTATTTTGACGGCGGGTGCGGGACTCGCCTACGGGCCTTTGTGGGGCACGTTTCTCGTCTCTCCCGTCAGTGTGCTGGCCGCGACGCTGGCGTTTCTTCTCGGCCGCACCATCGCGCGAGGATGGATCACCAAACGCACCTCGAACGACCCAAAGTTTCGCGCCGTGGACGCAGCGATCGGAAAGCAAGGCCTCAAGATTGTCTTGCTGCTTCGGCTGTCGCCGGTGTTTCCCTTCAACCTTCTTAACTATGCGCTGGGGGTCACGGGCGTGAGCTTGCGTGACTACGTGCTCGGCTCGTTCGTCGGGATGCTTCCCGGGACCATCTTGTACGTTTACCTCGGTTCGGTCGTGGGCAACCTGTCGGGCGTGGCTCATGGTGCGTCCCAAGGGTCGGCTGCTCGCACCGCGCTGTCCGTCGCCGGTCTCCTCGCAACCGTAGCCGTGACCATCTTCATCACGCGCGTGGCGCGTCGGGCGCTCGCCGCGGAGTTGGAGACATCGCCCTCTTCGGACGCGAAGGCCGATCCCGTCGCGAAAGCTCTCCCCATCAAGCCGCCGTCCGAATCTCTACTCCAACCCAACGACACTCATAACCAGACGCTGATCGAACGCGTCCAGAAAGCGCAACGGTCGGTGGTCCTGCTCGGAGCGGGACATACGCACTTGCACGTACTGCGAGAGTGGCGATCGCACGGTCCGCAAAGCGGGGCACTCACGTGTGTGTCCAACTTTGAAACGGCGGCCTACTCAGGAATGCTCTCTGGCGTGCTCGCGGGTGATTATCCGGAACAGGCGATGAACATCGACGTCCGATCACTCTGCGCCCGCGTCGGCGCGACCCTCCTAGTCGGCGACGTCACTGCGGTGCAACTTCATGATCGCCAATTAATCCTGGCTGATGGCCGCAGCGTCGATTTCGACTTCCTGTCCATCGGCGTTGGCTCAGTGCCTCGGACCGAGGGCGTGCAGATGGAACGAAGCGCCTGCGTGGTGGCGGTCAAGCCCATGCAGACATTCCTGGCGAGGTTGCGCGATGCGTGCACGCGGCGCCAGCCAGCCGAGGGTCCCCTTCGCGTGGTGATCGTGGGCGGGGGTGCCGCCGGGGTCGAGGTGGCGCTGTGCCTGCCCGCCTTTGTCGAGGCGGTCGTCGGCTCTCCGTCATCCTTCCGTGGCACTCTGGTGGGAAGCACGCCCATCCTTCATGACTCCAGCGAGGGGCTGGCGCGGCGCGGGCGGGCCGCTTTAGACCACGCCGGAATCAAGCGCCTCGTGGGACGCGTCGTTGCGGTCGAAGACCGCGTCGTGCGCCTCGAGAACGGGAGCGAAGTCGAGGCCGACATCGTGGTGTGGGTCACGGGTGCTTCCGCACCACCTCTTCTGCAAGCGGTCGATCTGCCCAAGGATCGGGAAGGATTTCTCCTGACCACGGACGCGCTGTGCAGCACGGGGAGCCAAAGCGTGTTCGCGGTCGGCGATGCCGGTGCGATCGAGGGCCATCGCATCGCCAAAGCTGGTGTCTACGCCGTGCGAGAAGGCCCGGTGCTGCTGGAGAATCTTCGACGCGCCCTCGCCGGCCTGCCCTTGCAGTCGTTCTCACCCCAATCATCCTTTTTGAAGCTGTTGAACACGGGCGGAGGAAAGGCGATTGGCGAATGGCGCGGCGTGTCCTTCGAGGGAGCTTGGTGCCACTGGCTCAAGGACGCGATCGACCGTCGCTTCGTCGCTCGCTATCAGACGCAGTGAACGGCGTCCCCTTTATCTGGACCCCGGCACTTGCCCCCGTCGTTGCAAGACGACAGGGGGTGCGCCGGGGTGACCGGCTCCACGAGCCGGTCAGTTGTGGACGCCGGGTGCCTCGTGACCGGTCCGCGCGACGTACTCGACGTAAGTGCCCGGATAGATGTGCGGCTCGGTTTCGGTGCCGGATTCTCCGCCCAGCTCGATGACCCGGTTGGACAGGCCGCGCAGGAACGCACGGTCGTGGGACACGAAGATCATGGTGCCTTCAAAGTCTTTGAGCGCTTCGACCAGCATTTCCTTGGTGGCGAGATCGAGATGGTTCGTCGGCTCGTCGAGCACGAGGAAGTTCGGCGGGTTGTGGAGCATGCGCGCCATGACCAGACGCGACTTCTCGCCGCCGGACAGTGAGCGGATCTTCTTCTCGACGTCTTCCCCTGAGAACTGAAACGCGCCCAGCGTCCCACGCAGCACACCGATGCTGTCGTGCGGGAAATCCGCGATCATCTGATCCCATACCGTCAGATCGGGATTCAGGATGTCGAGCGCCTGCTGGGCGAAGTAGCCGAGACGCAAACTCGCGCCGAGCTTGACCGTGCCGGTATCCGGCTCGATCGCCCCCGCGATCATCTTGAGCAGCGTGGACTTGCCCGCGCCGTTCTTGCCCATCACGCAGTGACGCTCACCGCGACGAATGACAATGCTGAAGTCCTTGTGGACCGCGCGTGTGCCGTACGTCTTGGACACGCCGTCGAGCACCGCCACTTCGTCGCCTGAACGGGGCGGTTTCTTGAAGGTGAAGTTCACCACCACACGCTTCTTCGGAGGCTCGACGCGCTCGATCTTGTCGAGCGCCTTGATGCGGCTCTGGACCTGCGCGGCCTTCGCGGCGTGTGCTGCGAAGCGGTCGATGAAACGTTGCTCCTTCGCGAACATCGCCTGCTGACGTGCGAACTGCGCTTCCTGGTTCAGCTCGCGGTGAGCGCGCTCCTTTTCGTAGAAGTCGTAGTCGCCGGAGTAAGTCGTGATCTCTCCGCCGTCGATCTCGGCGATCTTGGTGACGATCCGGTTCATGAAGTCGCGGTCATGCGACGTCATGAGCAGCGCGGCGTTGATCGACTTCAGGAAGGACTCAAGCCAGACGATGGACTCGAGGTCGAGATGGTTTGTCGGCTCGTCCATCAACAGGACGTCAGGCTTGCCAAGAAGGACGCGGGCCAGGGCCACGCGCATCTTCCAACCACCCGACAAGGCACCCACGTCACCGTCGATGCGCTCATCATCAAAACCTAGTCCGTGCAGAACTTCACGCGCCTGGGCCTCAAGCGCGTAGCCACCGAGATGGTCGTACTCCTCCTGGACCACGCCGAAGCGCTCCAGGATCTTGTCCATCTTGTCGGCCTTGTCGGGATCACCCATGTCGTGCTGAAGCGCTTCCAGCTCGTGATGAAGATCGCCGAGACGGCCGCTGCCCGCGATCGCCTCATCGAGAACCGACCGGCCGGACATCTCTTCGACATCCTGGCGGAAGTAGCCGATGGTCAGCTTCTTGGGAACGGAAACGTCACCCTCGTCGGGGTTCTCTTCTCCGGTGATGAGGCGGAACAGAGTGGTCTTGCCCGCTCCGTTGGGTCCAACGAGGCCGACCTTTTCACCGGGATTGAGCTGGAAGGCGGCGTCGACGAACAAGACCTGCTTGCCGTACTGCTTCTGGATGCGGGAGAGGGAAATCATGGCGAGCTACGCAGTTTACCGGCCGCAATTGAAAAGAGGCGACCCGAAGGTCGCCTCTGTAGTCGAAGGGCGGAAGGGTGGAAGGGCGGTCCCTGCCCTTCGGCCCGAAGCCGACGGACTGCTGCTCAGGGACCGGCCTTCGACCAACTCAGGGCAAGCCCGAAGCGGCTGTTACCGGTCGCTGCCTTTGGAGATCGTGATGCCGCCGTTGACGGTGGTCACCTCAAGTTCACGCCCGCCATTGCCAAGACGGCCTTCCGCGCTGCGAGGTCCCCACTTCTTGTGAACGGTGATGCCATCGAACTCGCTCGTGATGCCGCCGTTCACTGTCTTCGCGGAAACGTCCGCGTTGACTCCTTCAGGGAGACGCAGGCGAACTGATCCGTTGACCGTCGTCAGCTTGATGTCCTCCGGCGAATTGACTTCGGTCCGGACGGTGGCGCGGATGGAACCGTTCACCGTGGTCGCGTCAGTCAAAGCACCCGCTTCCACTTCAATGGAACCGTTGACGGTGGCGACGGAGGCTCGACCCTCCACTTCGGCGTGAATGCTGCCGTTCACGGTGCGGCCTTCGAAGGCGACATCGCGCGGCACACGCACTTCGAACTCGACACTCACATCATTGCCACGGACGTTCATACGGCCCCCGCCCTGCTTGCACTCGTTGGGGCGCGAATCATCCCGGCTCGGATACACCGCGCAGACCGTGACCCCGCCCGAGTGAGGCACCACTTCTATGCGGACGCTGTCGGGGTCGCTTTTGCGACCGGTACGGATGGCTACCACTTCCACTTCAGATCCATTGGAAGGAACCGCGCGGATCGTTCCGTTGACGCCGCGGACCTCGAGATTCTTGCCGGCCGCGATCTTCCCCGTCCAGCGGAACGGTGTGCCCGTGCGCTTGGGGCCGCTGACCGAGTCAGAAATGTCGCCGGCGACCTCCTCCACCCAGGACGAGAAAGCGTCGAAGTTCCAAGAGGAACTCTCTTTTGCCTTGACCTTAACTACGGTGCGTTCGTCGGCGTGGGCCGAAGCGAGCAATAAGGCGGTGGCCGCAGCCGTGGTCAATAAAGTGAATGCGAAGCGGGGAGTTTTCATGGAAGACCTCTCTGTTAATAGGGTAGACGGCCGGCGAGCGGCTGAGGTTCCGTTCCTGCCGAAAATCGCCTCAAAAGAGAGATATACAATCCATGCACACTGGAGAGGGCGCTCCAATGACACATCGGCCTACCGGAGACGACCGGGACAGTCATCGCAACTATTTGCGACGGCTCGATGGAAGCGTCCCCTCCGCGCATTCAAACGCAGGAGTGTGATGACTCAACGTTTCGCCGACGCAGGACTGGTGATCGCACTGTCGGTGTCGGCGTTTGCCCAACCGCTTTCTCCTCGGCCAACTGCAACACCCGCCTCTACGCGATCGATGCAACCTGCGGCCGCGCCCGCGGTCGGAGTCGCAGCGGCGCTCAAGCCGGAACCGATTCCGCGGACCCAGATCGCGGGTGTCGTCCTTCGACCCGACGGTCGCCCGGCCCAAAAGGCAGGCGTCGGATTCATCGCTCTGCCGAACCTCGGACAGCCCGTCATCGAGCCCTTCGTTGTCACGACGGATGATCTCGGCGCGTTCCGGGTCGAGACTCGCGGGATTCGCGAATTGAACGTGCGCGCCTACCTGCCGCCTTTCGCCCCGGCCATCCAATCCAAGGTCAGCGGTGGCCAACGACTGGTCCTCAAGCTGGAGGCGGGATCCACCGTTCAGGGTGAGGTGATCAATGCGTCCAACTCACAACCCCTGGTTGGCGCTGATGTGGAACTGGCGGATTGGGAGACATCGCCGTACGCCGAGGCAGATCCCGACTTCGCCATCACGCGGGCGAAGACCGATGCGCGTGGCCGGTTCATTCTGCAGGGAGCTTCCCCAACCGGGCGCAGCATGGTCCGCGTTCGATCTCGCGGTTTCGCGACCGAGACCCAGACCACGACGACTCCCGTCCTGAAGTTCCGACTGATACCCGGCCACGATCTCGCCGGCAGAGTGGTGGACGCGTCCGGCCGTCCGATCGCGAGAGCGAGCCTGTCGTTCCGGCCCGAGCTCGTCTCGGGACCCATGGTTTCGGCGACGACCGGCACGACGGGAAAGTTCGACGCCCTGGGTCTGCGGAATGTTCCGTATCGAGTCACGGCCACCGCCGATGGCTTCGCGCCCGCCCTTCGCGACAGCATCAGCGCCGACCAGGCGTCGATCGCCATCACGCTCGACAAGAGCGCGCGCTTGCGGGGACGCATGGTGGACGAAGAGGGTCAGCCTTTGCCCGGGGTCGTACGCCTGCAATCTCACGAGGGGATATCCGTATCGAACCTGCCGGGAACCCTGGTCAGCGCGCAGGTCGCAAAGGACGGCGTGTTTGAACTTGGATCACTGCGAACCGGCGCCAACATCGTCCAGTTCGCGGGACTTGGCTACCCCTCTCTACAGAAGACCGTGGATGTCGCTCTTCCCGGCCAAATCGTAGACCTAGGCGACGTGGTCTTCGACGGCGGCCTTTCCATTCGAGGCCGCACCACCGAGAAGGGAGACATCCCTGTCGTGGGCGCCCGGATCTCTGCCC
>JBDTQB010000040.1:0-20566 GCA_039932395.1 Vicinamibacteria bacterium
ACGGTGATCGTGCCGGTGGGCGGGGGCGGAATGATCAGCGGAATCGCCGCGTGGATCAAGGAACGGCAACCGGCGGCGCGTGTGGTCGCGGTCCAGCCAGACGCCTCGCCCGCGCTCTCCGAGTCGATCCGCCTGAATCAGCCGTTGCTGGAGTTCGACGCGGGCCCGACCCTCGCCGACGGTCTGGCGGGCGGCATCGGTCGAATCGTCTTCGATCATCGCGACTTGATCGACGAAACCGTCAACGTGCCGGAGGAGCGTATCCACGCGTCCATCCGAGCGCTTCACGACGACCACGGCCTTCGAGTCGAGGCGTCCGGAGCCATCAGTCACGCTGCCCTCAGTCTCGACGGCGCGCGCGCCTGGTCGGAACCGATCGTCGCCATCATCACGGGAAGCAATATCGACGATGCCGTGCTCGCGTCGATCCTCGCTTAACCCAGCGCGCGCCAACTAGAATCCGTCTCGATGCACGACGATAACGCGACGGGCGCGCGGCCTCTTTGAGGCGTCATTTCCTGGGGCCGGCGATCGCCATGGCGCTGATGAGCGCCGCATTCCTGGTTCTCGGCCTGCGCGCCATCGGACACAATTCCCCGACCACGGATGAGCCGGGGCACTACCGATACGGCCATCGCATCCTGCGCGGCGTCGCAGCACGCTGGGATGACAGCAAAATGCCGGTGTCGGCCTTGAACGCTTTGCCCTGCTGGATCGCGGAGAAAACCGGTTCGGCCGTAGGCGACCTCGATGAGTTCTCCGGTCCGTGCGACTGGACCATGGCGCGCGTCCCTACGCTTATCGGCGGGCTGGTCCTTGGCCTGGCCATCGCATCCTGGTCGTATGCCCTCTTCGGATGGGCCGGAGCGCTTTTCTCTTTTGGTCTCTTCGCCTTCGATCCCAACCTTCTCGCTCACTCGACCCTCGTCACCACGGACATCTTCGGAGCGCTGTGCGTGTTGCTCTCGCTCCGAGCCTTTGCAAACTGGCTGAAAAATCCCAACGCCAGACAGACCGCGTTGCTGGGGCTCGTGGTGGGAGCGGCGTTCATCTCGAAGTACACCGCCGCCTATCTCCCGATCATCTTTCTTGTGGCGGGAGGCATCGCCTATCGAACGAAGACAACCGAGCCAACCGCGAACTCGCGACGGCTCCTCGGACTGGCCACGATGACGACGATCGCCATCGTCATCATCAATCTGGGGTTTCTGTTCGACCGAACCGGTTCGTCCCTGCGCGACCAGGAGTTCGAGAGCGCGCAGTTCCGAGAGCTCCGCAAGATTCCCGTGGTGGCCTCGATTCCCTTGCCGGTACCGGCACCGTTCATCGAAGGACTTGACCGCGTGTTTCATCGCGAAAGGAACGGCGGAGGATCGGGAAACATTTATTTTCTGGGCGAACTTCGGAGCCCGGGGAGTGAAGGATTCATGACCTACTTCGCAGTGGTGGGTTTCTTCAAGACTCCCATCCCGAGTTTGATTGTCCTGTTGGTCGGCGCGTGGCTGCACTTGACCCTCGGTGGACCTAAATGGAACGCCGACATCATCACGCTGATGGCAGCCGTGGTGGTGTTTTCCCTCTATTTCAGCTTCCTCTTCCGGGCGCAGATCGGCTTCCGCCATTTCCTCGTCACCGTGCCCCCGTTGATGGTGCTCGCGGGTGTCGTGGGACAGCATCTCGCTCGATCGCGCGCGGGCCTTGCCACCGCGGTGCTGCTCACCTTGTTCTCCGCAGGGTCCATCCTTCGGCATGGCGACGATCCGCTCTCCTACTTCAATGAGTTCATCAGCCCGACACGGACGTACGAGATCGCGGCTGATTCGAACCTGGAATGGGGCCAGTCGCGGGCTGCGGTCGACCTATATCTAGCCGCCCATCCAGACGTCATTCCAGCTCCGGCCAAGCCCTTTCCCGGCCGGCTGATTGTGAGCGCCAATCAATTGACCGGAGTGGTGACACGACGGCGTCTGGAGTGGCTGCGCGATTCCGGGATCAAGCCGGTCGACCACGTCGCGTTCACACACTTCCTCTTCGACATCACCCGCGATCAGGCCGAGCGACTGAGGAAGACGCGAGGCGAGCCTTCTCTCTCCGAACGTTGAGACGCCGCGACCTTCCGGCTCCTATACTCTCTGTCCATCCGGCGGGGCCGTTCAGATACAAGTGTGTGGGGAACTAGAGAATCAGTATGCGAACGGTCTTTATAACCGGAGCCAACCGTGGCATCGGTCTGGAATTCGTCAAGCAGTATGTGGCGCAGGGCGACGCGGTTCACGCCTGCTGTCGGAGGCCCGGCGGAGCGCCCGAGTTGAAGGCGCTTGAAAAGGCCAATCGGGCGAATCTGCACGTGCACGCGCTCGATGTGACCAAGACCGAAGCCATCCTTCGGCTTGCCGGCGCTCTTTCCGAGACGCCCATCGACATTCTGATAAACAACGCCGGTGTCTTTGGGCCCAAAGTGCAAGTCGACAATGATCTTCGCCAGTCTCTCGGCCACATCGATGAAGAAATCGTGGCCAAGGTGATGCGCGTCAATTCGCTCGCTCCTCTTGTGGTGGCTCAGGCCTTCACGGAGCATGTCGCGCGAAGTGCCGAGAAGAAGATGGTGGCGATCTCCAGCAGCATGGCGTCGATCGCACAGACCACAGGCGGCCACTACGCCTATCGCATGAGCAAGGCCGCGCTCAACATGGCGATGGCGAGTCTGGCCCAGGACCTCAACCCCCGCGGTATCGGTGTCTACGTGTTCTCGCCCGGATGGGTGAAGACGGAGATGGGCGGACCCAACGCTTCTGAAACCGTGGAGTCGAGTGTTGGCGGCATGAAGGGTCTGATCGATCAGCCGGCTCCCGCGGCCGTCCGCTTCCAATTGTTCGACGGCGCTCCGGTCGCCTGGTAGGCGCGTTCTCGTATATCGGGTCGCGTTTATCGAGTCGCGCGGCGCTGACGGGCGAGTGCTTTCGTCAGCTCTCGGGTGAACGCGAGCTCG
This sequence comes from Vicinamibacteria bacterium, assembly GCA_039932395.1. Lineage (GTDB taxonomy): Bacteria > Acidobacteriota > Vicinamibacteria > Fen-336 > JAGNNV01 > JAGNNV01. The sequence continues at coordinate 2,990 of JBDTQB010000040.1, forward strand.
GCGATACCGGCTTCGCCTAAAACGCCCGCGACTTCACGCGCGTAGTCGGTCAGGAACGCGGCCGACGCCTTGGGCGTCTGATGCATGATCGTGCGCTTGTGCACGCGCCCATCCTGCATCATGGTGCGGACCAGGTCGACCCGGCTCGGGCTCCAGAGACGATAGTTCTGGGCATTGCGGGGCGGCTCCTGAATGCGACCGGCATAGAGCCAGTTCAGAACCGTCTGTTTGCTGACGCCCAGTTCGTGGGCGACTTCGAGGGTCGTCAAGTACTTCATTGAATTCGCGATCGCTAACTGTTCGCGATTCTGACGAGGTTAAAAACGTCCGTCAACCACAATCATTCCCACGGCGCTTCATCGTCGATCACGAGACGCCCAATCCCCTCGCCGTTCTTGAGGTGCAACTCGCAGATTTCCTCGAGATCCTTCTGCTGAACCCCTCCGTACCAGACATTGTCGGGATACACGACCGCCGTCGGGCCGAGACTGCAATGCTTGAGGCATCCGGTGCGGCTGACCAGCACCGTATCGCGCAGATTGTTTTTGCGAAGCAGGTCTTTCATGACGCCGATATACGTCTCGCTGCCTTTTTCGGCGCAGGATCCGCGCGGATGATCCTTTCCGCGGTCGTTCGTGCAGATCAGGAGATGTCGGGTTGGACGTGGCAATGGAGTTCCTCTTGAGAGACAACGGACTTGAGAGCGTGCAGGGGCCTCGCTTTATGCTAAGTGGAGCGATCGAGTCGCCCCCAGTTCATCGGTCACTTCGAGGAAATAAAACTGCCTTCGCTCACCCTGTTCTCTCCCCGGACCGCGGCGCTCGTGGCCGTCCTCGGAGCGGCTTCGCTCTCCGCTGAAGACCTCACCATCGTCTTGAAGAAGACGACGCAGGGTGTTTCGTCCAGCGCCACTCACTCCTACGGCTCGCGGTACGTGCGCTTCGACCTCGGCATGACCGAGACCATCGTCGACTTGAAGTTCGGTCGCGTCACCAGCATCGACCATCTCAAGAAACAGTATTCGCAGACCACGTTTGTGGAGATGGAACAAGCGATGAGTTCCACAAGTCCTGAGATGGAAAAGGCGATGGAGGGAATCCCCGAAGGGCTGCGCCACAAGATGATGGACGAAGCGGAGAAAGACGTCACCGTCACCCGCGGCGAGACGCGCGAAATCGAAGGGGTGGCGTGCCAGGAATTCACGGTGGCGCTCGGCGAGAGCGCGCGGATCCGCACGTGCCGGACGATGACTCTTGAGCCGCCTTTCGATGCTCATTCTTTCAGGAAACTCGCGCTGGTGACCTTGCCGGTCGTGCTGGGACATTCGGGTCTCAACCGGATGATTGAGCGAGTTCGTGAGCTGGATGGGTTTGCCCTCGCGACCTCCGTGAGCGTTCCAGGAAAGAGGATCGAGACGAGTTCTGAGGCGACCTCAATCAAACGAGGGCGCATCCCTCCCGGCGTGTTCGCCCTGCCACGGGCCTATGTGAAGGTTCGGTCTCCCTTCTCCAGACTGACGCGCTGAATTCCGCTACCGTTCGGGTACTCCTATGTCTCTCATCTCCACTTCCGACCTCGCCGCGCGTATCGGTGATCCCAAACTCCGCATCCTGGACGCGCGCTATTACCTGGATCCGAACAAGAAGGCGATCGATGCGTATAGCGCCGGGCATATCCGTACCGCATTCTTCGCCGACATCGAAAGCGACTTCGCCGCCCCGGGCGGCAAACGCGGTGGACTTCTCGGTCGCCATCCCTACCCCTCGGCTGATCAGATTCAGAACGTCATCCGGCTCTTCGGGATCACCCGCGGCGTCACCGTGGTCGTCTATGACGACATGGCGGGCGCCATGGCCGCTCGCGTCTGGTACGTGCTCAAGTCCTACGGTTTCGATGATTGTCTGGTTCTCGACGGCGGCCTCAACAAATGGATCGCCGAAGGACGAGAGATCACGGATCAACCGCCCTCCATCTCCACGATGACCGACTTCGAGGTGACGGTCCGGCCCGAGATGGTTCTTTCGAAGGCTCAGTTCGTCGCCGAGAAAGACCAGTGTCTTGTGCTCGATTCCCGTGCGGCGGATCGCTATCGCGGGGATGCGGAGCCACTCGACACACGGGCCGGCCACGTCCCGGGCGCTCTCAACGCACCGTACACGGCGAACCTCACGCCGGGGCCAAACCCGGTGTTCAAACTCGCGGCCGACATCCGCGCGAACTTTGAGGCGGTGGGGGTCAGCGTCGATCGTCAGCCCATCGTCTACTGCGGCTCCGGCATCACCGCCGCGCATAATCTGCTTGCGCTCGAGCTCGCGGGGTTCAGGGGGCGTCTGTACGCAGGGTCCTGGAGCGAATGGAGTTCCGATCCTTCGCTTCCGATCGCGACGGGAGACACTCCTTAGTCGCTCTCTCAGCGTGAACCAAAGGATCCATCATGAAAGTACGATCGATGTTGTTGGCGATAGCGGTGTTTGCATTGAGTTCCGCAGGCACGCCCACCCTGGCGTCGACCAGCGACATGCTGGTCTCAACTTCATGGCTCAAGGAGCATCTGACCGATCCGAAGCTCGTCATTTTTCACACCGGCCCAAAGGCGGAATTCGACGCCGGCCATGTTCCGGGCGCGCAGCTCGTGAGCGGTCAGGACCTGTCCATACCGAGAGCCGAGAACGCGCTCATTCTGGAGCTTCTCCCTGAGGCCCCGCTCCGGCAAAAACTTGAGAGCCTCGGAATCAGCGACGACTCGAGAGTCGTCATCGTCTTCGGAAAAGACGCGGCGGCCCAGGCCGCGCGGGTCTATTTCAGCCTGGACGCTGCGGGGCTTGGCGGCCGTGCGTCGCTCCTCGACGGTGGCGCCGCGGCCTGGACGGCGGGCGGAGGCGCGCTGACTGACGACGTGAAGACGCTGCCGACTGGAAAGATCACAGCCTCCCCGAGACGCGACATCCTTGTGGACCTCAAAGAAATTCAGAGCCATCTCAAGCAGCCCGGCCCACCCATCGTCGATGCGCGAACCGCGGACATCTATAGCGGCGACAATCGTGGCCCAACCCCGCGGGCCGGTCACATTCCGGGTGCTATCAACGTTCCCTCCACCAGCCTGCTCACCGCAGACGGAATGCTGAAATCCGAAGGGGATCTCGCCGCCATCTTCAAGCGCACCGGAGTCGGAGAGGACGGGTCACTCGTGACCTACTGCCACAGCGGACAGCTGGCCTCCCTCGTGTATTTCGCGGCGAAGCGCGTCGGCCTCAAACCCCGTTTGTATGACGGTTCGTGGGACGAGTGGTCGCGCAAGGAAGAGCTGCCCGTGGAAACAACGCCGCTGAAGTAGCGCTGCTGCGAGTTTGTCCTGATCAAAGGCCGCTTATCCTAGGCACCGCTTGAAGCTTCCCCTCTCCGCCGTCGCCGTCCTGCTCGCGTACATCATCGCCATCACGGCCTTCGGGACGTGGCTGGGCCGGCGTCACAGCGGCGGCGTGCGTGGGTACTTCCTGGGCGGTCAGACCGTGCCCTGGTGGGCCATCGCGTCGTGCATCGTGGCCACGGAGACCAGCACGCTGACGTTCATCGGCGCGCCGGGCACCGCTTACAACGGCAACTTCACGTTCCTTCAACTGGTGTTCGGCTACGTGATCGGCCGGCTGATCGTTTCGTTCTTTTTCCTCCCGGCCTACTTTCGCGGCGAGATTTTCACGTCTTACGAGATTCTGCAGAAGCGCTTCGGCGGGGCGGTGCGCGCGACCTCGTCGGGCATCTTCCTGCTGTCGCGGACCCTTGGAGACGGCATCCGCCTCCACGCCGCGGCCCTGGTGCTCGCGGTCGCGGCCGGGATCAACGAGTGGTGGTGCATCCTCGTCCTTGGCATCGCCATGATTCTGTACACGGAAGAAGGCGGTGTCGTCGCCACGATCTGGACCGACGCGATCCAGATGTTCGTCTATCTGTTCGGCGCGATCATCTGCTTCGTCGCCGTGGCGCACGCGCTCCCCGACGGCGCAATGGGAGCCATGACCAAAGCGGCCGCGGCCGGCAAGCTTGCGTTCTTCAACGGTTCCTTCGACATCCATGATCCGTTCACGATCTGGGCGGGTGTCATCGGAGGCATGTTCCTCACCATCGCGACGCATGGAACCGATCACTATCTGGTGCAGCGCTTCCTGGTCGCAAAGTCCGAGAAGGACGCGCAAATCGGCCTGATCCTGTCGGGCTTCCTTGTCTTCGCTCAGTTCGTGCTCTTCCTGAGCCTCGGCATCCTGCTCTGGGCCTTCTACGACGGCCGCAAGTTCGCTCGCGCCGATGAGATCCTTCCCACCTTCGTGGCCACTCAGCTTCCTGGAGTCTTCACAGGCTTGATCCTGGCCGCGATCGTGGCCGCCGCGCTGTCCCCTTCCTTGAACTCCATGGCGTCTGCGACTCTGCGCGACTTCTATGTGCCGTACGTCGATCCCAATGTGAGCGAGGAAAAGCAGTTGAAGCTGGCCAAGCGCTTCACGGTCTTCTGGGGAATTCTTCAGATCGGCGTGGCGGGTCTCGCTCGCAACGTGGAATCGGCGCTTAATGCGGGTCTTGCAGCCCTCGGATACGCCTCGGGCCCGACCGTAGGTGCTTTTGCGCTGGGACTCTTCACCACCACCGCCAACACGACCGGGACGATGATCGGGATGTTGTCCGGCCTGCTGGTGAGCCTCTCCGTGGGCCTCTTGTCGCCAACGATCTTTGGCGTCCCCGGGGTCGCGTGGACCTGGAACGTCTTTGTCGGCGCCGTGGTGACGTTCGTGGTCGGCCTGTCCGTGAGCGCCGTCACCACCGACAGACGCGCCGTGTCAGCTCAATAGAGCAGCGAGGGCGCTCTCAAAATCCTGAACGCGTCGATCGAGGGCGCTTCGGCCGCGAGGATCGTCTCGACGGAATCACCACGATCAATCGAGGCGCGCAGGGCCTTTCCGCCCACCAGCCGATCGAATCCTGATCCATCTCGCAGCCAGGCGAACTCCGTGTGCCGCTTCTTCATTTCGATGAGAAGCGTGAGGCCCAGGCGGAACGGCTGAGCCTTCTGCGCATCGGTCACGCGGATGTCGAGTCCCTTGCATGGAACCCCGAGATGTTTCGGTGTGGGGGCCGCGGTGGAGGACGTGGGCGTGAACGTCGTGGGCTCGCATGCGAAGCCCGCGACCTTGACGGCGCGTGCCATCTCCGCCGACTTGAACCAGGGCGCGCCGATCTTCAGAAAGGGCGCATCGGTTCCGCGTCCTTCGGTAGCGGTCGTGCCTTCGATCAGACAGGTGCCCGGGTAGGCGAGGCAGGCATTCGCCGATCTAAGGTTGGGCGACGGATTCACCCAGGTGAGGCCGGTGTCCGACCAGGTCATGCCACGCTGCCAGCCTTTGAGCGCAACCACGCTGAGCACAGCCTTCTTCTCCCGGGTGCCGTTCACGAACTGCGCCATCTCGCCAAGGGTCAATCCGTGGACGAGCGGCCCCGGAGTCATGTTGAGGAGCGAACGCGTGACTTCCCCTTCGGGGCCTGACACAGGGCCTTCGATACGTTGGCCGCCCATCGGATTCGGCCGATCGAGAATGACCATCGGGAGACCGGCGGCGGCGCACGCTTCGAGGCAATTCATCATGGTGGCGGCGAAGGTATAGAAGCGCACGCCCGCATCCTGCATATCCGCCACGAAGACGTCGAGACCGTCAAAGTCCTCGGCGGCAGGCTTCGACTTCGCGCCATAAAGGCTGATCACGGGGAGACCTGATGCCTGGTCGATGCCGTCGCTGACTGTCTCGCCCGCCGCGGCCTGGCCACGGAACCCATGCTCGGCGCCAAACAGTTTCACGAGGCGGACGCCGCTCGCCTTCAGAGCGTCGATCGCGTGACGTCCGTCGAAGGTCAGAGAGGCAGCATGAACGAGCAGGCCGACACGCTTGCCGTTCAAAGGATCGCCTTTCGCCGCGACGACGGCATCCAATCCGGTCAGGACACGTGGCTGGCCGGCCGCGCGTGCCAGCGAAGGAATCAGAACCGATGTCGCCAGAAAGGCTCGCCTATTGAGGCCTGAGTGTGCGTTCATCTTCCAAGCCTAAACCTAGCCACCCCGATGAGAGACCCATGTAACCTGCGCGCACGTGATCTCTCCCGACGTTGCCGAGGCCGTCAGCCGTCTGGAACGCACCCATGTGATCTCGCTTGAGCAGGCAACCCTGTTCCGGCGGGTTGCCCGTGGCGAGTTGGTCAGCCTCTCGGCGTGCCTTCACGCACTCCTCTACCTCGGTGTCGTCGCTCTCACGACAGGGACGGGTCTGCTCTTCAAGGAGCAGATCGCGAATCTTGGGCCCCTCTCCATCGCTCTCGGCGTGGGTCTGGTCGCGGCCCTTTGCTTTGTCTGGGTCTCGCGTCAGGCCGGGCCGTTCTCACGAACGGAAGTGGCGGCGCCGCACTTTGCCTTCGACTACGTGCTCGTCCTCGGCGGCTTGCTCGCGGCCGCGGATCTCGCCTTCATCGAATCGCGCTTCTCGCCCCTGGGCGACGCCTGGTCGCTCCATCTCCTGATCGTGAGCCTCGGGTACGCGGCCCTCGCGTTCAGATTCGACTCACGCACTTTGTTCGGCCTGGCGCTGACGTCATTCGCGGCGTGGCGCGGCGTCGCCGCGGCCAGCGTGGAGAGGGCGGTCTTTGGATTCTTTAATGACACTGACGCAGTCCGCCTCAACACCCTGGTCTGCGGTCTGGTGTTCATCACCATCGGCCGGGCGCTGAAGCGCCGCTCCTTCAAGGCGCATTTTGAGCCCACCTCAACCCATCTCGGCTGGCTGCTCATCCTCCAATCGATCGCCTGGGGCATCACACAGGACGAAGGGGCCTCGCTCCATCGCCTCGCCCTGATGATCGTCGGGAGCGGCCTCGCGGCTTTCGCGTGGCGGTCGCGTCGTTTCACTCTCTTCGTGTTCGGCGTCCTGGCCGCCTATCTGGGTCTGATAGCGGTTCTGTTCGCGGCGCTGGATGAGCCGATTTCCATCCTCTTCCTGATCGCCGTGTCAGCGATTGGGTTGATCGTGGGCCTGACCGTCATTCATCGCCGCTTTCCGAGGAGCGAGGACGAATGAGCCCGGAGATCGCGGCCGCGGAGAGGGCGAAGGACGTGCGTGACGCGGCGCGCGGCTGGAAGCGCGCGGACTTCATCAGCGATGCGGTCCTCGCTCGGATCTTCGAAATGTATCCAGACCCGCGACGGCGCTTCGGGCCGGCCCTGCGTGCCCTCGCCTTCATCTTCGCCACCATCGCAGCCTGGGCGATCATCGGCCTGTCGGTCTTCTTTCTGAGTCCGGAGTGGGATCACGCCTGGGTGTTCTTCTTCGGTTGGACGGTGGTTCTGGTGGCCTTGACGGAGATCCAGCGCGGCGCGATGAAACGATCCGATGCGGGATCCGAGAGTGCGACCGCCGTGCTGGCGGTGGTCTTCATGGTCACAAGCGTCCTGGTGAACGAAGACACTCACTCGGCGCATGGGCTGGCGGTGCGCGTCTTTAGTTCCATTCTGTTGGTGTGCAGCGCGGCCGCCTGGCGATGGGGCGAGCGGATCTTCTTCCTCGGCGCGGCCCTGTCTTGGTTCGGGCTGCTGACCCAGTTTCCTCAAGGTCGGCTCAGCTGGATCATCACCGCACTCGTCCTGATCCCCCTGTCGATCCGCGCGGCTCGATCCGGCAGACTCGCTCCAGCGATGCGACGGGGAGCGACCATCGTGGGTGCGATGGCATTGCTGGCCCTGTACGCGGCGATCCATATCTGGAGCTGGGATAACCTAGCGATTGAGTGGTTGAACACAACGACGTCGGCCACGACATCCCCCATGCCCGACAACGTTCGCTGGCCATCCATCGTCGCAACGGCGCTTCTGCCGCCCTTCCTCGTGATCCTGGGCTGGAAGCGCCGTGAACGTCTGCTCATCTACGGAGGCCTCCTGCTGATCGCGGTCTCGCTTGCCACCATTCGTCTGTATCAGGTGGTGATGCCCCTATCTTTCGCCCTCATCACGATCGGGGCTCTCTGTATCGCACTCGCTCTGTGGACGCGCGGCTGGTTGCGCTCCGGCCCCGGCGGAGAGCGCGATGGCTTCACCGCCGATCCGCTCTTCGATGACGAGAACCGCACCGTGGTGGTCCGCTCGGCGATTTCCATGGCCTCGTTCACACCCGCGGCTCAAGCAGCTTCAGCGCCGGCCGCGTTTCAAGGCGAAGGTGGCAGCTTCGGCGGTGGCGGAGCGAGCGGGAGTTTCTGATGATGCGCGTCCTCAAGTTCCTGCTTCGCGGCTCGCTTGCGCTCATCGCTCTGCTGATCGTTGCGATCCTCACCCGCGGCTATTGGCTCCCTCAAAGATTCGCGGTGAACATCCCGTTGCAGGCGCTGATAGGCAAGGCCGCGGGTGCCGTGCCCGATGGATCAGTCGACCGCCTTCAACTCCCCCCTGGATTCACGATCTCACGCTTCGCCACCGGCCTCAACAACGCCCGATTCATGCGTGTGACTTCGGCAGGGGACGTGATCGTGAGTCAGCCTCGTGAAGGGAAAGTCACGCTGCTTTTCAACGACGCCAACCACGACGGTGCCTCCGACGGATCTCTCTCCCTGCTCACCGACCTCGATCGCCCCCATGGGCTGGCCCTTCACGATGGCTATCTCTACGTGGCCGAGATGACGGCGGTGGGTCGGGTTCGGTTCGACGGCGCAACCCGCAAAATCACGGGGATTTTTGAACGCGTGATCACGGGCTTGCCTTCAGGCGGAAATCACTGGACGCGCACCATCGGCTTCGGTCCGGATGGTTTCCTGTACGTGTCGGTCGGATCGAGCTGCAACGTCTGCGTCGAGTCGGACCACCGGCGCGCGGCGATCCTTCGCTATGACCCTGCGACATGGCAAGGCCGGATTTTCGCGGGCGGATTGCGCAACTCCGTCGGATTCGCGTGGCGGCAGCCAAACGCCATGAGCGGAGAGGATCCGGAGTTGATCGCAACCGACAATGGACGCGACCTGCTGGGCGACGACTTCCCACCCTGCGAACTGAACCGCGTAGTGGACGGCGGTTTCTATGGATGGCCGTACGCCAACGGTCATCAAGTCAAGGATCCGGACTTTGGCGCCGGTCATGAGGCTGAGATCGCCGCGAGCCTTTCACCGATTCATGATTTCTCGGCGCACAACGCTCCTCTTGGAATCACGTTCCTCGACGCCGACAGCACGCCCCCCGAGTACCGCGGCGCAGCCCTCGTGGCCCTTCATGGCTCGTGGAATCGAAGCAAGAAGGATGGCTACAAAGTGGTGTCGCTTCATTGGGGCGCCGATGGCCGGATCACACAAAAAGACTTCCTGACCGGGTTTCTCAACGACGACGACGTGACCGGTCGTCCGGTCGATATTGCTCAAGGGACCGACGGTGCCATCTTTGTCTCCGATGACTTCAGCGGTTCGGTCTTCCGCGTTGCGGTAGGGACTCGGACGATCTCTGAACCGGCTACGAAGGTCGCCGCCGAGGTTGCGCCCACTCCGGCCACCGCCACGGCCGAGGTCGCCCCAAAGATTCTGGCGCGCGGCCAGAAGGTGTGGAACGACAACCTTTGCGACACGTGCCACAACCCGGCGACCATGGCCCAGGCCGCGCCTAAGACGACAAAGGTGCTCGAGAAACTGCCAACGAAGTACGACGTGGCAAAGCTCGTGGTGTATCTCAAGGCGCCCCAGCCGCCCATGCCGCTCTTCGAACTCAGTGACCAGGAGCGCCTCGACCTTGCCGCTTACGTGTTGAATCGCTTTCGTTGAGTTAATGTAACGGCATGCGGGCGGAGCGAGGCGTCGGGTCGTGGCTGGCTCTGGCGAGCGTCACCGCATTTCTCCTCCTGGGTCACGTGGCGATTGTTCAGGCCACACAGGCGGATGATCCTAGTCAGCCGTACTGGGCGGCCGTCGATCAGTTCGCGCGTGGCAACGTCATCACAGCGACCTCCGCGGTCTCTCAATGGAGCCAGACGCAGCTCGATTCTTATCTCAAGGCGATTGAAGAATCCGCGAAGGCGTCCCGGAAATGTTCCGACTGTGACGGACGATTCGACGCCCTGCCTCTTCGCATGGCCCTCCTGCTCCACATCTCCCAGGACTCGGTAGAGCGCAGCAAGGCGATCATCAAGACACACCGGCCGGACTGCAGCGTAGGGGCTCAGATTCACGCGATCGAGCGCCTGATCCCCTTGGTGGCTCAGCAACCGAATGGGAAGGCATTTTTAGGAAGCGTCTCCGCGGCGATGGCCATCTACATGCGTTCGATGTTCTGCCCTTCCTATGGATGGACATGGGCGACCGTCGGTCTGAACTACGACTCGAAGAATGCCCTCCTCTACTTTGCCCGCGGTCTCGCGGAGGAGACAGCGGGTTCAGTGAACCTTCCCGTCGCTCCCCTCGTGCAGATCGCCAATCAGCGGTCTCGCTCGATCATGACCGCTGAAAGCGACAAGAAGCAATGGCTGGCGGACGCCGCCAGTTCGTATGAGAAGGTTCTGAAGATCGAGCCCACCTTTGCCGAGGCGCAGCTGCGACTTGGACGGGTGGAGTGGCGTCTGAGTCATTTGCCCAAGGCCCGCGCCGCGCTGGAGAAGTCCGTGACCGTCACCAAGGGCAGTGCGCTGTACCTGTCGCACTGTCTCCTCGGAAAGGTTCTCGAAGACATGGAGGATCTCCCTGGCGCCGCACGTGAGTACAGGGCCGCGCTCGACATCAATCCCGAGGGACAGGTCGCAGCCATGGCACTCGCCACGACCTACTCACTTCTCGGCCAGGGCGATGACGCGAGAGAAGTTCTAAAGATCGTTCCCGGGGAGCCGGGCCGTCGCAAAGCCGACGATCCTTTCCGGGCTTATCTCGTCGGAACGCCGTATCTCTCCGCCAGGATGCTGGATGACCTCCGGGTCGAGGCGGCTCGATGAGAATCCTGGGCGCCGGTGTCCTGGTCCTGTTCACCTCCGTTTCCGGTTTTGCCCAGGAGACCCAAGCCCCGCCACCGGTGTTCGAGACGCGGGTCAATTCGGTCTTCATCGACACATTCGTCACCGAGAAGGACGTTCCGATTTCGGGGCTTCTCGCCCGCGACTTCGTCTTGAAAGACAACGGAACACGACAGCCCTTCGAACTGATTCCGACGGCTTCGCTGCCCACGCGTACTCTGTTGGTCTTCGACACGAGCGACAGTGTCTCGGGCGCCAAGCTCGAACGTCTTCAGGCGACGGCTCAGTCATTGCTCGATCACCTTCGTCCAGAAGACGAAGCCGGACTGATCTCCTTCTCTGAAGAGATTGCTCTCTTGTCGCCTCTGACCACTGATCATACGAAGGTCCGGATGGCGCTTCTTCGCCTTAAGGCAAGTGGCGCCACCTCGCTGTACGACGCTCTGGCCACTGCCCTCATCCTCCCTCGCTCCGCCCTGCGTACCCTGATCCTGGTCTTCAGCGACGGGGAAGACAACAACAGCTGGGTAACCGCCAGACAGCTCCGGCAACTGGTGGAGCGATCGAACGCCCTGTTGTATGTCGTCGCTGCACGGTCGGCAAGTTTCACCTCTGGACTTGTGCGGCCCGGGACACGGGGCGAGGACAGCTACACGAGTCGCCTTCGTGCCATCGCCACAATCACCGGCGGTTCGCTCCTCGAAGTGACCTCCGCAGATCATATTGGTCCGGCGTTTGCGTCCATCATCGAGAAGATGCGCAGCCGCTACGTTCTTCGCTATGACCCCGAGAATGAGCCGGCCGCCGGATGGCACCGCCTGGAGGTTCAACTCAGCGGAAGGCGCGGCGACGTCACCAACCGGTCGGGATACTGGGTCGAGAAGCCCTGAGACCAGGCTCCCCCCTTGCCCGCGTGACCTAGAATCCGGCGTATCCCTTTGAGACTTCGGACGTTCGGACTTCTAGCCCTCTTTCTGGCGGCGGCCGCTCTTGGCTGCGGCACGCGTACAGGTTTCAACGATTCCCTCGCTCGCGCGGGCCGGCTCGACCTCTCCAAATGGGATCCGAAAGCGGATGGCCCCGCTCCCCTGCGCGGCGAGTGGATGTTCCGCCCCGGCGAACTGCTCGGGCCTTCCATCCTGGGCTCGATTGAATCGCCCATCGATCCCGAAGGAAGGATGATCAACGCGCCGCGTCCATGGAACGGACTCGAGGTGAACGGAGAGCACCTCACCGGCATCGGTTTCGCGACCCGGGCACTGCGAGTCACCCTCCCTCCCGGACGAAATGAGCTTGGACTGCGCCTTGGCGAAGCGAACTCCGCCGATCGAATCTGGGTGAATCATCGCCTGGTGTCCGAACGGGGTCGTGTCGGACGGACGCGAGAGGAGGAAGTTCCCTCGGTGCGTGGACGCATCGTGCCCCTTGGAGACGTTGACGGCGTGCTCGACATCGTGGTGGAGACATCCAATCATCTCCACAACGAAGGCGGGCCGGTGCAGGGCGTCAGTCTCGGCCGAGAACAGGATCTGGAACGGGTCGCTCAGGTCGACACGCGCATCGACTTCTTCTTGATGGGCTGCCTTCTCATCATCGGATGTTTCTACGCGGCGCTGAGTCTTGGCCGCCTCGACCGCGAAATTCTCCTCTTCTCCATGCTCAGCCTGCTGCTCGCCCTGCGCATCGCCACGGTCCGCTGGTACATCACGGACCTGCTCCCGATCACTTCATCCGGGCAACTGCGGCTGGACTACGTCACGCTTATTTTTCTTCCCGTCATCTTCTGCGCGCTGATCGCGGAACTGTTTCCCGACGATGTGCCCTCTCCGGTCGTCCGCATCGCCATCGTCTACGCCGCCGTGACGCTGATCGGACCTCTCTTTCTTGACACCCAGACGTTCACACGCGCGCGCGACGCCCTGATCGTCATGGGATCGCTCTTCGGCATCACCTCGGTATTTTCGGTTGCGCGCGCGGCACTGCGCCGCCGCAAGGGCGCCAGTCCTCTGCTCGTCTGCTCGCTCGTGGCGCTCGGAATCGGGCTCCGCGACGCCGTGGTCGGCATGCGACTGCTGCCGGATGATCGCGAACGGCTCCCCATCGCCGTGGCCATCATCGTCTTCGCGCACGCGGTCGTCCTCGGGCGAAGGCTGACCACGGCCCTCGAAGCGACACAGCAGATGGCCGCCTCTCTCCGGGATGTCAACGCCCGGCTGGAGGAACGGATCGCGGAACGCACTCAGGATCTGGAGCGCGTGGCGATGACCGATCCGCTGACGGGCCTGTGGAATCGACGGCCGTTGCTGCGTCTGGCCGAAGCGGAACGAGGACGAATCACTCGGTCCGGAGAAGTGCTCGGCGTGATGATCATCGACTGCGACGATTTCAAGAGGATCAACGACGCCCATGGCCACAGCGCGGGCGACGAGGTCCTGCGCATCCTGGGCCAGCGTTTCTCCGCCCTGGTCCGGAGTCACGACCTGCTGGGACGATGGGGCGGCGAAGAGTTCGTGATGATCCTCTCAACTGCGGACGAGAAGGGAGCCCTCGCCACCGCGGAACGGGTGCGCTTGTGCGTTGGCTCCGAGCCATTCGAGCTCAGCTCAACGGTGTCGCTCCATCTCACCGTGAGCATCGGGATCGCCCTCGTCAAGGACGCGGCAGAATCGTTCGACAACGTCCTGGGCCGCGCCGATCAGGCGCTGTACGCCGCGAAGGCGGAAGGAAAGAACCGCGCGATTCTCTCCGTTCGTGAAGCGCCTCAGGCCGGCTGAGCGGTCGCGAAGCTCTTCCAGGTTCCAGGGCGAGCGGTTGTTTCACGTATCTTGGTTCCAGGGCGGACGTTCCAACGAGAGGCTGAGAAGACGACATGGCGCTGAAACAGTATCGAATCATCAAAAGCGACGCGGGAAAACGCATCGAGGTTCCGTATCGAGGAGCCCGGCTTCTGCAGGAACCGATGTTCAACAAGGGCACCGCCTTCTCCGAGGACGAACGGCGCACGTTCGGTTTGAGCGGGTTGCTCCCAAGCGTCGTCAGCACCATGGATCAGCAGGAAGACCGCGCGTACAAGAACATCGAGAAGAAGGCGGATCCTCTCGAGAAGTACATCGGCCTCGTCGCCTTGCAGGATCGCAATGAGCATCTCTACTACCGCGTCCTCCTCAACCACCTCGAAGAGATGCTGCCGATTGTCTATACCCCGACCGTCGGCCTGGCGTGCCAGGAGTACAGCCGGATCTTCCGTCGCGCCCGCGGACTGTGGATCACCCCCGCGCATCGAGGCTCCATTCACGATGTCCTCGGACATGCCCCCTTCGACGATGTCCGCCTGATCGTCGTGACCGACAATGAACGCATCCTGGGCCTCGGTGATCAGGGAGCCGGCGGCATGGGCATTCCCGTCGGAAAGCTCGCTCTCTACACGGCAGCCGCCGGCATTCATCCCTCGCGCACGTTGCCCATCAGTCTCGACGTCGGCACCGACAATCAGGCGCTGCTCGACGATCCTCTCTACATCGGCTATCGCCAGAAGCGTCTGCGCGGCGCCGAGTACGCCTCCCTGGTCGAAGAGTTCGTAAACGCCGTGAAGGTGCGCTTCCCTCGCGCCCTTCTTCAGTGGGAGGACTTCAAGAAGGTCACCGCCTTCCAGTTGCTCGAGCGCTATCAGAAGACGCTTCCATCGTTCAACGATGACATTCAGGGAACCGCCGCCGTCGCGGTCGCCGGCATGATGGCGGGCGTGCGCGTCTCCGGCATTCCGCTGAAGGATCAGCGCGCCGTCATTCTGGGCGCGGGTGCCGCGGGGGTTGGCATCGCACGACTCATCCGTACGGCCCTGATCACCGCCGGCATGCCCGCGACGGAAGCGCGTGAGCGCATCGCGGTTCTCGACAGCCGCGGGCTGGTGGTCGACGATGGCCCGCTCGACGAGCACAAGAAAGAGTTCGCTTGGTCGGCCGAAATGGCTGCCGCGCGCGGCATGGCGAAGGGTCAAGCGCGCGACCTGGAAGCCGTGGTGCGGACGATGAAGCCAACCGTTCTCATCGGGACCTCGGGAGAGCCGGGCACCTTCACCGAAGGCGTGATTCGGGCGATGGCGGCGGTGGTCGAACGTCCGGTGATCTTCCCCATGTCGAATCCAACCAGTCAGACCGAGGCGCATCCCAAGGATGTCCTCGAATGGACAGACGGACGTGCGCTGGTGGCGACGGGCAGTCCATTCGATGACGTGGTCCGCGGGAGCAAGACCTACCGGATCGCACAGGGCAACAACGCGTTCATCTTCCCAGGCGTCGGCCTGGGTTCCTTGATCTCTCAAACCCGTGAAGTGACCGACGAGATGTTCGCGGCCGCCGCTTTGGCACTCGCCGAGTGCGTCAGCGAAGAGGACATCGCGGCGGGAAGTCTCTTCCCGCGTGGCCGTGAGTTGCGTCGCGTGGCGTCGCATGTCGCGGCCGCCGTGGTTCGGACGGCGCGCGACGCCGGTCTGGGCCGGGTCATCAAAGATGAAGATGTCGCGGCGAAGGTCAAGGATGCGATGTGGGAGCCGCAGTACGTTCCCTACGATCCGGCGCCCTCGATTTAAGCGAAGGGCGCGGCGCCTACTGAAGGCCGCGCATCACCGCGTCCGCGATCTGCGGACGCGCTTCCCGGATCTGATTGTTGTCTCGGGTCGGGTTCACCCGATTCGTCAGGATGATGACGAACACGCCGGTCTCCGGATCCATCCACATCGACGTGCCCGTAAAGCCGGTGTGGCCAAACGCGCGACTCGACATGAGCGTGCCGGAGGACGAGTTGGCGCTCTTGGTGTCCCAACCGAGCGCGCGTGAGGAGTCAGGCACGTTCGCCGGGGTGATGAAGAGATTCAGGGTGCCGGGTGCAATGTAGCGCTTGCCTTCGAAGAAGCCGCCATTGAGCAACATCGTGGCAAAGCGCGCGAGATCGGGTGCTGTGCCGAAGAGACCGGCATGCGGCGCGATTCCGCCCAGACCCGCCGCGTTCTCGTCATGAACTTCGCCCCAGACAAGACGCTTGCGCCAGTCTTTGTCGAACTCGGTGGGTGCGATCCGCGGCTTCATCGACTCGGGCGGCTTGTAGCCGGTGTCGCGCATCTTCATCGGCTCGAACAATCGCTTCTTCACGAAGCTGTTGAGGTCGGTGCCCGAGACGCGCTCGAGGATGTCGCCCAGCATCATCACACCCAGGTCGGTGTAGACCGACTTCGTTCCCGGCTCGTACTTAAGCTCCATCGGAATGATCCGGTTCAAATATTCCTGGGCGGTGTGCGCTTCCTTGTAGAGCGGTGCCCACCAATCGATTCCCGATGAATGGGTCAGCAAGTGACGGATGGTGACCTTATCTTTCATGCCGCCGGTGAACTTCGGAAAGAAGTCGCGCACGGGACGATCAAGATCGAGACGATCTTCATCAACCATCATCATGGTCATCGTGGTCGTCGCGATGACCTTCGTCAGGCTCGCGAGGTCGAACATCGTATCGACAGTCATGGGTGCCGCGTCGACGTCGTACGTCATCTTGCCGTAGGCCTTGAGATGCACCAGTCCCCCGTTCCGGCCAACCGCAACCACCGCGCCGGGGAACGCTTTGCGGTCAAGGAAGGCCTGAACAGTCGCATCCACGTCGGCGAACGTGCCGGGCTTGAAGCCTTCGGTCTCGGGAGCGACGGGAACAAGAGTCATGATGCGATGGGGGATCTTAAGACCGTGACCCGCGGGAAACAGACCCGGGAGGGTGACAGGGAGAAGGCCGCCGATGTCGAACTCACCAAAAAGCGCGCCCATGGCCGCACGCTGGGCGGAATCGACCCCACCGTAGGCTGCAATGTAGACCGGAATCTCCGGAGCCTGGCGGAGGAGATAGGGCGAACCGAAGGCGATAACCACGAGGGGCGGTCCTTCCTTGGCAAGGCGGGTGAGAAGTTTCGCATGCGACGTCTCCATGTTCGCGGTGCCCTTGCTCGACGTCACGCGAACAAAAGCCGAGACCACGACGTGAGAGAACGCGCCACTCTTCGCCTGCTCGACGATGGAGTTCGCGAGATCCGGGCTGAGGTCGGGTCCGACGTAGCGGTTCGTCGCCTTCACGTAGCGGCGCGAGAACTCGGCCTCGGGAATGCCCGAGATCGCGTCGTTGCGAGCATCTGAAGAGAGGATCAGATGAAGAATGCGAAGTGGCTTCTCGACCGCCAGGGGAAGGACATTGCCTTCATTCTTCACCACCGTGATGGAAGCCTGCGCGATCCGATTGGCTTGATCGATATCTTCGGGGCGACCCACGTTCTTGGGAATCTCGGCTTCGTCGACGAAGCGGTTTCGGTCGAGCCCGAGCGACTCCTTGGTCTTGAGCAGGCGAAGAACCGACGCGTCGATCTGCTTCTCCGCGATGCGTCCCTCGCGAACCGCGCGGGCGATCTCGCGGATCGCGATACGCGGGTCTTTGGGAAGGAGCACGAGATCACAGCCCGCCATGACCGCGCGGACCGCGGCCTCGCCCGACCACGCGACATCCAGGCCGCTCATCTCCATGGCATCGGTCACGATGAGGCCTTCGTACTTCATCT